>NZ_JXUW01000039.1 GCF_000949255.1 Ferrimicrobium acidiphilum DSM 19497
TCTCGTTCACAGATCGTTCCTACCGTATCGCCAGGCGACTCTGAGCAGTTTTGTCCACCGTGGTCCTTATCCATCTTGGCACATGCCCAAGCTACCAGGTGATTCGAAGTCCCTCGTAAACCGCGACTCCCCAACTGGTCGGGCAAATGGTACTGCCTCAGTGATCACCCCGTGGGTTGGACACCGGAGTCGTCTCAGCTGGCACGAGAGCCACGTCTGGTGAATCCCGATGTCGAGGTGTCTCCATCGGGAGTCGAGCGTTCTCGTGTCATAACAGGACCGGGTCGTATAGGAGCACTTAGGGCATACCAACCGCGATCGGGTAAGCCTGAGCTTTACCAGCAGTTCGTGTGGACGAACTAAAACCTCGATGACGGTGACACTGCGAAGGCCCAGCATCTGCTTAACTAGAGAGGTAGCGCGCACGGTTCTGAACTCCTTTTTGATGGGTTTCCAACACCAAATTTAGAGCTCAGAAACCGTGTGCGTTTCTTATGTGGCTACTTCAGCCTCAAATACCCCCACTGAACTGGGGCTATGGATCAGATCCAGGCCAAATCTATCCACATGAATGTCAATAGAGCCATTTATCATGATGATGCGTTCTCTTGGGATACCAGCTCGCTGGGTCGTTGGATATGATGCAGGAACGTACATCAAGAGCCGCGATGGATACCTGATCCGCCAGGTGGACGCTCACTCCTGGGCGCAGATTTGGATCAATGGAGCTGGTTGGGTATCAATTGATCCGACTCCGGGCTTCAACTTTCCTGGCTACTCCGCAGCCTCGTTGTCGAGTGGCCCCCGACCAATTTCAACCACTCCGACGCCCTCTGCGCCCAAATTAACTATCGCACCCACACCCTCTCCACCCCTTAATGCCGATGCTCACCTTCGCAAAATCCCTCCTCCAAGAAGTCCAAAGAGGGTTCATCAGGGCACGTCCTCGAGTTTGAACGAGTTCGACATTGCCATCATCGCCTTAGCTGCTATCGGTCTCCTTCTGTGGCGATGGCGAAGACGAACTCCAGGCGAGAACGAGACCGTCAAGCAGTGGGCTCACGTGCAACGGGTATCACGTCGTAGTTTTGGAGCCCACTGGAGACTGAACAGCCCGCGCGAGTGGGGGCAAAGCTGGACGAGCCACTTTCCCAACGACAGTGCCCTTATCTGGCCATTAGTGCGGTTGTTCGAGACGTCATTCTATTCTTCGGAGCAGTTGACTCCTGATGAGGCGGCCGAGGCAAAGCTGATTTGGCGTACCCTGAAAGCACGAGCGCGTCGTCGTCGCAGATCCATGCGTTCGTAACTAACTCGCGATCTTAACTCTGAGCGGAGCGCTGCCTCCTTCGTAATCGTGGTTGGATATGGATCCTATCGCTAGCTTGAATCACGAAGAGAATAGAGCTCTGCCTTTCGATGATCGATTGGCTAGCGTGGAGCCAAATGGATGGATGAATCTATCAAAGAGATGATCGCTCTGAATGTCTCGGGTCTCATGATGTTGCCGCTTTCTGCAGGAGCGGACCCATGAGCGTCGTGCACGATCGTTCGGCTGTTTCGACACTAGTGCGACGTCAACCAGACGTTGTAGGCATTCACAATCAGTGACCGATTGTCGTTGCGAATCAGTAGGATTTGTAACAGGTGCCAGCTTGGTTGCGTATTTGGGGGTGACTTTGAGGAATCGAACGGTGATCTCGGATGTCATGGACCAGCTTGATCCGCAACTTGGCTATATAGTCGACAATTTAGAGAGAAAGATTGTCGGAAAGCGCCCCCTGATGGAGTTTATGGTGACTGCCGTTCTTGCCGAGGGGCATGTGTTGTTGGATGACGTTCCTGGGGTTGGCAAGACCACGGTTGCTACCATGCTCGCACGCAGCCTAGATTTAAGTTATAGCCGTATTCAATGCACGCCGGACCTGTTGCCAACGGACATCACCGGGGTAACTATCTTTCACCCAGGAACCCGTCAGTTCGAGTTCCATCCTGGTCCGGTATTTGCCAATCTCGTGATCGCAGACGAGATCAACCGAACCTCGCCTAGGACCCAAAGCGCTCTCTTGGAGGTCATGGAAGAGGGTCAAGTGACGGTTGACGGAGTCACGCACCCTCTCGAACCGCCCTTCTTGGTAGTTGCCACCCAAAATCCAATTGAGTACGAAGGAACGTTTTCGTTGCCCGAGAGCCAGCTCGATCGGTTTCTCTTCAGGCTAAATGTCGGATACCCGAGCATCGAGGAGGAGTCGACGATACTTTCTCAGTCCGATCATGCTCTGCCGCTCGATTCCGTTCAATCGGTGATCAGTCGTCAGGAGCTCCTGGAACGAATGAGGAGTGTAAGAGACGTACATGTCGCTGATGCGATGCGTAGCTATATCGCAAAACTAGCTGATGCGACTCGGTCCTCTCCGCATATCGAGTTGGGCATGAGCCCTCGGGCATCACTGGCACTCTATCGCGCGTCGCAAGCCTGGGCGTTGCTGCACAGCCGAGATTACGTGATTCCAGATGATGTGGTCAAGTTGGCCCCCCTTGTGGTAAAGCATCGTTTGATACTGTCCCGAACCTCAACGAATCCAAACGGGCATCTTGTTGATGATGTCTTCGATAACATTCTACGAAGCGTGCCAATACCACCGCTTGCGAAGTGATGGACAGGGGTGTCTGATGTGCGGCAGAAGGTGAATACCCTAGAGCACTAGGTCTGCATGCTAACCCTAGCCTGCGGTCTGGGTGTATCGACAAAGACTAAGCCTGATGTGTGGTTCGAATTAGCACGATGGAGAGGGTTTTGGGTCGCGCGAGTCCGGATTCGGACGTAACGAGGAGCAGGTAAATGGCGTCGATCGCGGGGCGTCCCGCTCGAAGCTAAACAACTACATGAATATTGCCAACTCTTGCTCCCCAGGAATGCGCACCGCACCTTGGCGGTCGTAGTCTCATCCTCTGCGAGAGGATGTATCTCAATCAGTTCCAGGTAATTTATAGGGATTGTGGCTCTATCGAATATGCCAGCATTGAACTGGTGCTCGTTCTGTTGATGGCGGCGTGAGGTCCGCGATTACTGCGCCTGTTGGTGGAGTCGGTGTTGGTGCTGAATCCTGCCGTACGTACTTGGAACGCTTTCTCAACATACTCAGGCGAGGAGCTTGTGTTCGGATCGTTTTCTTTTGATCGCATACATGGATTTGTCGGCGAGGCGAAGCGCCTCGGCTACGGTAACGCTCTCGTCAGCCAAATACGTTCCGATGCTGGCTCCAACGTGAACTTCATTCCCATGTATATGGTGCGGTTCGCCTAGCGCGACTTCGATTCTATGAGCGAGGCGAGTCAGCTGATCTAGCGTGATTTGAGGAGCACAGACGGCGAATTCGTCGCCTCCTAAGCGAGCAGCGGTATCGTTGCGCCTCACTGCAGACCGCAAACGGTGGGTGGCGGTTAGCAGTACCTCATCGCCTGCGTCGTGACCGTAAGTGTCGTTGACCGATTTGAAGTCGTCTAGGTCAAGGTAGAGCAGGCCGACGGCTGTGGCTCCACGGCGACTCGGATGGATTCGGAGCGCTTCGGAGATCCTGTCGGCGAACAGTAATCGGTTCGCTAACCCGGTAAGCGGATCGTGAGAAGCACGGTGAGCTAGGTCTTGCTCGGACATTTTGCGTCGACTGATGTTAACGTGCGAGACGACTGCTCCTCCGATTGGATCCCCGATTGGAGTAATCCTGGAGGTGAACCAGCGGCCAACCGTGGGTGATGGGCAAGGGTACTCCCGGTCGCTCTCCACTGTCTCGCCGGCGAGTACAGCACGCAACCCAGCAAGGACTTCAGCAGCATCGATGCAGCCAGACTCGGCAGCGCGGGCGCATACCTCCAAGTAATTGACGCCGACCCCAGTTGTCTCCGGATTGCCCCCGTTATCCAACGCGAACATCAACCATACGCGATTGACTGCAATGATAGTGCCGGAGCTGTCCAAGATTGCAGTGGCGTCGGGTAACGCGTCAAGCACCGCCCGTGCAAAACCAGCCATGTTCAGGTAGTCGCCGTCGGTATGGCTATCAATTGCCATATTCTTGATTCGGCGCAATGGCACCGAATCTTGAGCGAGTCGGCTCATAAGGCGAAGTCTATGTCGATAGTTGGAGAGACGCGGTTTTGGTCGATGAAGAATGGCCTCCTGTTTAGAGCGTGTCACCCGAGGTCTTCAAGATCCACTCGTAGTAGCCAAGTACTGCCTCTTGGCAACCTGCAAGCGATTGCCATTGGAGGCTGTGGAGCCTTCTGTCATGTGCTGAAAGTAACTCGGCCGTCTACGCCTCCTGAGGTAAGGATCGGCATACAGAACTTGAACGCATGTCGAGTCGTGATCGCGGAGACAGTCGACGTACTTGATCGAGAGCTTGGCCCAAGCTCGTACTGGGGTTCGGGAAGAGCACAACCTCGATCGTAGCTAGGTGCGCTTTGTCTTCACTCTTCGCAGGTAGAAGACCTACGTTTGGTAGCAGGCGAATGGCCGCGCAACCCTGGGGCGGATCAATCGCCTTGTCGACGATGCTCTACGCGATCCGACGACGGGCATTGTCAAGCCGGAACCTTTGTGTGCATTCTCGCCGGATGATGGTCACGACGGGTCTATGAGGAGCATCGGCTGGTGTATCTCGTAGACGGCGAGGACTTGGCCATTTTTGCAGGCCCGTTGCCACTACGAGACAGAGAACGCTGAGTTAACGATGGTGGATCCCAAGGCGCATCTTCTTTGCCGCGTCAGAAATTTCCCTACCACTGATCACCTAGACATTCGCATGCGATCTCTCTTTGAAACCTGGCGCGGTGGCAGGAGGGGTACCCTGAAAAGTTGTGTATGGCCTACTGATGAGCACGGAGGAAAAAGTTTGAGGTGAGTGACCTGGTTGGGTGCAGATTTCCTACTGGAATGTCAGTAAGAAAACAAAACACAATCAGAAAGGAAATCGCAGCTGACCATGATAACCCCTGACTTCTCGGGTAAGCCCACCTACGCCGTAACTGATGCGGTAACCGAGCTGTTGCGCGTTCATGCCAGGCATCTCATCGCTACCGCTCTTGAGGTAGAGGTGACTGAGATGGTAAACGAGCTCAAGAGTGCCGGTAGGGACGTAGTGCGCAATGGCTACCTCCCCGAGCGATCCATCACCACCGCGATCGGAGATGTCGAGGTTGAGGTACCAAGAATCCGCTCTCGTGACGGCAATGGGTCGATCAACTTCTCATCCAAACTCATTCCTCCCTACCTACGCAGATCCAAGTCCATCGATGCCTGGGTCGCCTATGCCTACCTGAAGGGAATCTCAGAGCGTGATATGGCCCAGGTTCTTGAGGTTGTCCTCGGTGAAGGGGCGAAGAAGCTGACCCCAAATGTCGTCTCCTCCCTCAAAGTCGAGTGGAAGACCAAGTTCGACGAATGCCAAGAAGCGGGACCTCTCTAGAGATACCTTCTCCTATATATATGCCGACGGCATCTACCAAGAGATCAGAGGGGATAACCCCAAGCTCTGCGTGCTTGTGGTCATCGGAGTCGATGACCAGGGGAGGAAACACCTCCTCACCTTGGAAAATGGAACGAGAGAGTCCACCCAATCCTGGCGAGAGGTCCTCGTCGATCTAAAGAGTAGAGGAATGAACGAACCCTTGCTCGCCATTGGAGATGGTGCTCTTGGTTTCTGGGCAGCACTTTCAGAGATCTACCCCGAGACCAAGCACCAACGCTGCTGGTTCCACAAGACGGCCAACATCTTGAACTACGTGCCCAAATCTCTGCGTCCAAAGGTTAAGGAGGATATACATGAGGTTTGGAAGTCTCCGACCAGGGATCATGCCAAGCGGGCTATCGCCACGTTTGAAACCAAGTACGGAGCCAAGTACCCAAAGGCCGTTCACTGCCTGACCAAAGACACCGATGCCCTCTTGGCCTTCTATGACTTTCCAGCTGAGCACTGGGTACACCTTCGGACAAGTAATCCAATCGAGTCGACCTTCTCCATAGTCCGTCATAGAACCATCAAGGTCAAAGGTGCCTTCTCAAATGAATCTGCTCTTTCGATGCTCTACCAACTGGGCCTCGAGGCTGAGAGGTCCTAGCGGCGCATAACCGGTCACGAACGTATCGCAGAGGTCATCTCTGGCGTTGTCTTCGTTGACTGACTACGCCAAGATACCTACACCGCCTAGAGCTGGGCCATAACTATCAGTTGAGTTACTACCGGCACCCAAAGCAATGGGTGCCGGCCCAATCCATCGTTCCCCGACGACTCTGGCAGAACTCCTGCTAACTTGGTTGCTGACATTTAAGTACGAATCACACCCGGCTGGTTAACCGGTTATCAACCGCCACCCAAACTGGTTACGATAACGGTGTTGAAGTCGGTTCGTACACAACATTTCTGCATGCCTCCAAGATTGTAGTAACTTGCGGGTCATTCAGTAAAGACAAGAACTTACGCCTATGCCCGCCAAAAGCTGAACCGACCTCTGTTACCACACAGTCTATTGAGTATCCATGCTCTGTAGCCGAAGTAAGGACTCTGGCAACCTGGCGGTCTAGGTCTGATTTCTGATCCGCAGAAGACACTCGCGCATATGTGACGGCAGAGTTGGACACAGATGGCGGTGACTCTAGGTATCCCACCAATATGAGTTGTCCAACTTTACGCGCAGGAACAGGCGAAGTGCCGGCACGATACCACTTACATGCGGTTTGGGGATGTATACCCTGGAACAGTGCCCACCCACGCAGGTTCATTACATCCTCTTGCAGTACATCAGTACGTTAACTGTTGCAACCCCGAATTTTTAGGCTATCGATTAGGAGTGGACGGCCACAGCCAAACTGCTTGGTTCGATCAGACCTAACATCCCCCTAACAGAATTCATGGCTAACGCATACCTCAGAACCGTAGAGTGCTTCACATGACTACTGCCATCGGATCTGCGTCGTTTTGTAACTCTATTGTTTCGCCAGCGTGAGTAAGACTAGATTCTGGACATTCGTTCTGCGTGGACTGGTCGTTTTAGCTATATTTGGTGTCGGATACTTAGTTCGCGCCGTGACCTCGCCGGCTGGTCGAAGTAGGCCAACGCGAACTGGAAAAATAATTACCGTTGCAGATGGCACTGCTGCCCAGACTATACCAGCGTCGGGGACCATAGAACCGGCGACCGAGCGTACTGTTAGCTTTGCGACCTCTGGTGCGGTCAATGCGGTAAATGTAGCTGTTGGGCAGTCGGTTACCTCTGGCCAACAACTCGCAACTTTGCAGACAGCACCCCTCGCAGCTACAGTTGCCCAGGATCAGGCTCAACTTGCTAGCGCCCAGGCCAAGCTCAGTGTCGATGAAGCTGCTGGAGCGGCGTCCACGACGATCAATGCAGACAACGCTGAAGTCAGTGCTGCAACTTATTCACTCTCAATTGCTCAGGCAAACTTAGGCGATGCTACCTTGAGGGCTCCGATATCGGGTACCATAGTTTCAAATACGCTTGTTCCTGGGCTGCAGGTATCTGGAACAGTAAATGCTGCGGGTGTAGCTCCAGGAATTACCATCATAAGTCCAAACTCGTGGATGGTTGAGGCGTCGGTGAGCGACGCCAGCATTGCCGGAGTGACGAAGGGCGAGCAGGCAAAAATCACGCCACAGGGTTCAACAACTACAGTGTATGGAACCGTTACGTCCGTGGGTCTAGTCGCAACCACAACTGGTGGAGTAGCATCCTTCCCGGTGACGATTGCTATAACCGGATCGCCGACAGGACTCTACACGGGTCTCCCAGCGAACATTTTTCTGATCACGCGAGTGCAAGCCAACGTTATTGAGGTCCCTATCCTCGCGGTTCACTCGCTTACGTCACATCCCTATGTAATCGTTGAGAAAGGCAAGACTAAGTCAGATACCCCGGTCACACTCGGGCCAATCATTGGTGCCAATGTGATCGTTTCGCACGGTCTTTCCGTTGGTCAACGCATTCTTGAGAGGATTCCGTCTTTCGCCAAGTCGTTGGGTGTTCCTGGCCCGACAGGAAGAGGTGCAAAGCGTGGCGCTAAAGGTGGAGGTGGTCTGGGTGGACTCTAAGCAGATCTCTCCGCAGGATAACCTGCTCGTCCTCAAGGACATAACTAAACGCTATCAACTTGGGAATCTATTTGTCGAGGCTCTTCGAGGGATCAGTTTTACCGTGGCCGCCAATGACTACGTAGCCATCACCGGCCCCTCCGGGTCTGGAAAGTCGACACTCATGCATCTCATTGGCTGCCTTGACGTTCCTACCTCTGGAGATCTGATCATCGCTGGGGAATTGGTAAGAGATCTGAGCCAATCGCAGCTCGCTATGATACGCAACCGACGTATTGGCTTTGTTTTCCAGCAATTCAATCTATTGCGAACGATGACCGCCCTGCGCAACGTTGAACTTCCGCTTCTCTATGCCGGCGTCTCCAAGAGCGAGCGACGAGAGCGTGCAACGGTTCTCCTTGAGCGAGTTGGGCTTGGTGACCACATGGGACATCGTCCAATGGAGCTTTCGGGAGGACAGCAGCAGCGTGTCGCGATCGCCCGTGCACTCGTTGGGGATCCTAGCATTATTCTTGCCGACGAACCTACAGGTAATCTTGACTCGCATAGTGCCGAAGAGATTCTGACAATTTTTGACGAACTCAACGAGGCTGGACGCACCTTAGTCGTCATCACTCACGACGATAGCGTGGCAGCTAAAGCAATGCGAGCACTGCATATCCGTGATGGTGAGCTGCAGGAGGTCTCGTGACCTGGGCGCAACTCTTTCGAAGCGCACTCGAGGCGATTCAATGGAACCGTCTGCGATCACTGTTAACCGTACTCGGGATCGTGATCGGGATAGCCGCCGTGATGGTAACAGTGGGCCTTGGCGAAGGAGCACAGGCGAAGGTTAACTCAAAGATCGCCTCTCTTGGAAGCAACCTTCTGACGGTAGCGCCTGGAAGTACCTCGTCAGCTCCGGGTGTGCGACGCGGTTTAGGGAGCGCGTCCACTCTGACGATGGCGGATGCTGCTGCTCTATCTTCTCGCGTCGTCGCCCCTGCTATCGCCGCTGTGGCTCCGCTGACAAGTCAACACCAGACGCTTACCAACGCGGCAACTAGCTGGCCAACCACGGTAGATGGAACCACTCCGTCGTGGCTCGCAATTCGCTCTCGTTCAGTTGAGGCAGGCAGATTTATAGATGCCCAAGACGAAGCATCGAATGCCGATGTGGTGGTTCTGGGAGCGGTAACGGCCCAAGAGCTCTTCAACACATCGAACCCAATCGGTAGGGTGGTCGATGTTGGGCCGCTGCCTATGACCGTGATCGGCGTTCTCGCACCTGTAGGCTCGGGAACGTCTGCAACGTCTAACCAGGATAACCTAGCTATTGTCCCGATATCTACTGCACAAGCTTCGCTGATTGGAACCTCCGCCAACGATTCAGTTAGTTCGATCTTGTTGCAGGCGACCAGTTCATCGACTCTGTCGGCGGCCTACCAAGAGGCAAACCACGAACTTATGATGCTCCATGGCATTACGAATCCAGCAAATGCCGACTTTACGATAACTGCGGAACAGTCTCTATTCAGTGCCGCAACCTCGATATCTGCGACGCTTACAACACTTCTTGCCGGTATTGCTACCGTATCACTCTTGGTGGGTGGGATCGGTGTAATGAACATAATGCTGGTTTCTGTAACCGAACGGACGAGGGAGATAGGTCTGCGCAAGGCTCTAGGAGCCAAGCCTAGCGATATCCGTCGTCAGTTTCTAGTTGAGGCATCAGCCCTTGGTGTCTCGGGAGGCCTGATCGGAGCCGCACTGGGACTGTTGGGACAGCTGTTATTGCCGTCCATCATCGCGAATCCGGTTGCAATCCCGCCAGTGGTTACCGTTGGAGCTGTAGCCGTCGCACTTGTCATCAGTCTCTTGTTTGGGGTCTATCCGGCTGCTCGAGCAGCTCAACTCTCTCCAATCGATGCCCTGCGGTCTGAATAGTAGGAAAGGAACATCCCTTGAACCGAAGCATTTTTGTTGTAGTGGGCGTATTGTTGGGCGGTGGAGTGTTGACAGCTTGTGGATCTGCAACTACGAGCGCGGCTTCAACCACGGCCCCCAGAGCCTCCTCTACCCCTAAACACGGCATACCAAAGATCGCTGCGAGCGGAACCATCGCGGCGGTATCATTATCAAGCTCGAGTATGCAGGTTCAAGGTACTGCAACTGGCGAAACAACCGTCGATTGGACGTCGACCACCAGATTTACTCAGGCCATTACGATTTCGCCATCCGCTATCGCGATCGGATCGTGTGTATCGGCAATCGAGCACACTCCAAGAGGTTCTAACATCGCGGTGATTCACTCGATTACAGTAACAACCGGCAAGAGTACGTGCGCAAATCCGCCGACAGTAGCGAAGAAAGCCAAGCATCATGGGTCACATTCCCATAGACGCCCTAAGGGGCACCGTCTGATACGAGGAACGGTAACCGCAGTATCGTCTACGTCGATAACGATATCGGAGTCAGCGACCTCGAAATCGACTGCACAATCCGTGACACTTCCATTAACCAAGACGATTCGTATCATCGCTCACCAAATTGCAGCTAGCACAGACCTCATCGCCGGCCGTTGCGTGATTGTTCAGGGGTCAACTAGTTCCATTGGGGTAGTGACCGCTCGACGCATCGGCATATCCCAGCCAACCAACGGGTCGTGTAAAGTGACCAAAGGTACAACGTCCCCGTCCACAGGGAGCACGGGTGCATAGATACCGGCGGATAGTCGTAGTGTCCATCATCGCGGCGGGAGTCATAGCCGTGGCAGCGTTTGTTGTCGCAGGTCGCACTGGAGCACCCAGATATCAGTTCGGCTACGCGAAGCCAGAGGCAGTTAGTGCGACCGTTAGCGCTATCGGTACCTTGTCTCCAACTGTTCAGGCTGTGATTCCTCCGCCGATCGATGGGACCGTCTCTTCGATAACTGCGCATGTGGGCCAGACTGTGGTGGCGGGCGAGACCCTCGCGACCATTTCACCTTCTGCAAATACATCTCACGTGCAGATAGCCGATGCAGCTGCGCTTGCCCAAGCCCAAGCAGCGCTAGCCCAGGCCGAGCAACCTAATCAAGTGACGACATCGAAGAATGCCACGAGTAGCTCCCAAGCACTTAAGACAGATGTGAGCGCACTTCAGCGGACGATAGCAAAACTATGCCCAACAACCAAGTCGCCGATATCGTCAACCTGTGGCTCCCTAGACAGTGAGCTGAGTCGGCTATCTTCTCAGTTGAGCGGCAAAGTATCGAATGCCAACTCTAGTGGCCGTGAAGCGAGCACAGCTTCAAGCGCCACCATCGCGGCTGACCAAGCTATTGTGGTAGCAGACCAGAGCGCCCTGACATCCGCTCAACAAGCCCGACCCAGTTCCCTGGTAACACCAATTGCGGGCACCGTTGCGATACTTCCGCTCACTGCTGGTCAGGTGGTCCGCGCTCAATCTACCTCTTACGCAATTACAGTGATTCAATCCAATAAGCCAGAGGTGATAGTGCCTATTGCTATCTCCACTGGTCATCAACTTCACAATGGCGACCAAGCCAGTATCGTTCCCTTTGGGAGTGCCCATCCTACCAGCGGCTTAGTTAAATCGATCGGGACTGTTCTGACAACTAACAAGGCGACGGGCGTGACAACTATCCCAGTTGTTCTCTCCATCAATCACCTGGCACGATCAGTTTTTGACGGCACGCAGGCACTTGTGACAATAGACATTGCGCACAGCGCGCATGTACTAGCCGTACCCACCTCAGCAATCAACTACTCGGCTGGTCGAGCGATAGTCCTTGTGGATGGACCGAATGGGGTAACCAAACACGCCGTTAAACTTGGGATTGTAGGTGCGCGCTACACATCCATAACCGGAGGTCTCCTCGCCGGTGACCGCGTTGTTCTAGCTAACCTTGATCGACCCCTGCCTACCCCGATTAAGCCGATCGGCGGCTCGCGAAAATTATTTGGTAAGGGCTAGAAGTCAGTAGTTCGTCGCATGTAGACGGCTCTATTGACATTCATGTGGATAAACTCGCGCTTTCATAGGGTAACTTCAAGTCAATCGGTCCGAGAAGCTTGCATCCTAGGGCCAGAGTAGCCTTGGCGGAGTGAAGCCCATACGAGCGGGCAATGATGAAGCGAACTCATGCGTTGAGTCCCTCGACCCTTCCATTGGATACCCCAAGTATGACGGAGGCAAGTATGCCGTTTCGATGAGTACGGATGGTCTTTGATAACTAGGGGCGATTATGAGCCTGTATCTCGGTGGCCACCTCCTGCCAGTTGGGAATCACGGGCGTACTCTTTGGTGTCTCAACCGCGGCGAACAACAACTGCTCCAGGGCTTGTACATCCATGCCTGCTGGAAGTGGCCAACCGATCTCGTGCTCTGCTGCCTTCTCCAGATACGTAGCCACGCTTGGCCGAGAGACTCCCGTCTCTCGGCTGATTACCCTGACACTCTTGCCCTGCGCACTGAGGCGCAGTACCTCTTCGATCTTTCTCATTGGTATCCTCCTATTGGGCATGTGGCACCTTTGGGTGGTTGGTTTTCAGTCACCACATAAGGATGCCACAGCCTCTTTGCATCCATTGTTCCTGAGTCCGTCTCGCACCCTCTAGGGGGTGGCAAACTTCAGCGAGAATACGCAACCGGCATTCCATGTGTATTGGCACCTTCTCCCACCCCGCGTTAATTGGTTGTGCTTCCCACTCGATGATGTCATTGCGTCTACCTCCATGATGGACCGGACGAGCGGTGTCGACAGCCGCGCTCAGATCGCGATAACGTCCAGCCGGCCGCCAACCAGTTGATCTCCAATGCGAGGCTCTTGATCCACTCGATGCAGCGTCAAGGACTGTTGGCATCCTCGTTGGCTACTCCTGGGCCGGCTCCATTGCTGGTGTCCGATATCCAAGCATCACCGTGCCGATCAGCGCGCTCAACGCGATAAGGACGATAGGAATGTCGAAGCCCACGAGCGCAACCAACCCGGCTCCGAGTGCGATTGAGACGCTCTGAACCCCGTTGAAGATGACATTGAAGGCGGCATCGACCCTTCCCATAAGCCTATTCGGGGTGCTGCGTTGGATGGCGGTATTGACCGAAACCAAGAGCAGCGTAATACCAACTCCAAGCAGAATCGTTCCGCCGCAGACGATGACCAAGGCGCTCAACGAGTGAGGTTGCACACCCACCAAGACAATGCCAGATCCAAGCGCGACCGTCACCATGCCGAGCGCAGCTGTCTTGAGCTCACCGACCTTTCGCATTATCTGAGCAGTCGCGACGCCTCCTATAATTGCCCCGACCCCTTGGAAGGCGATAAATACCCCTACAAACGCTGCCGAGCGTCGAAGGCCATTCGTTGCAACCGCGAACATTGCAGTCTCGAAAAAGCCGACCGTGCATAGCAACACAGTCACTGCCCAGGCCAGCCGGCGAAGTAGCGGTGTGGCAACGATGTGGCGGACACCAGCGAGGGCCTGCACGCGCCAGTGCTGTGGTGTTGATGCCTCATGTTGTTCCTCCACACGAATGAAGAGGAATAGCCCGATAGCCAGTATGTAGGTCCCTATGTCAATGGTGATGACAGCCATCGCTCCTGCGAGTACAAATAAGCCAGCCCCAACGAGGGGAACGACCAGACGAAGGCCCTCGGAAACCGTTGACAGCAGGCCATTGACCGACCCAAACTGTTCCGGGTCAAAGACTGTCGTGCGTAAACCGACACCGGCCGCGCTACTAACCGTTGCCAGTGCTCCGTAGATCAGGATGACGAGGTAGATACGCCAAACATCCGAGGCACCATGTACCCCAATCAACCCTAGCAGCGACAGTGTACTGAGTGCGTTCGCCGTGATCAACACCCAGCGCCTAGGAAAGCGATCGACGATCAGGCCGGCTAGGGGTCCAACAACCATTGACGGAGCAATGTAGAAAAAGAACGTCAAGCCAGCCGAGGCGTTGGATCCAGTGAGTTCACGAACCCAAATTCCCGCAGCGATGAAGAGAACCTTATCGCCAAAGCCTGTTAACAACGTGCCAAATATGTAAGCAATTGCATTTCGCGTGCGCATTAGGGCTCGTTTGAGCCAAGGTTCTTGGCGGTAAAGGCTGCACCAGGATCGACCGGATACGCGAGATAGAGAACCTCGATCAATCGGCCGTCGCTGGGTCTCAGACTCGGATCAACAAGACGGTCTCGATAGGTCATGAGGATCTCCCTAACCTTGGCATTAATCTCGGCTAGCTCAGTCGTGGTCACGAACAAAGCGTTCTGGTCCGCTGCACTTGCTCGATTCAGTTCCTCTGGATACGACCTATGGGTGCGTTGCCATTGATCGAATCGTTCGAGCGCCCTTCGGAAATACACGGACATCAAGACATCGGCTGCGATCCTCCCCTCAGCGTCTAGGTCCTCCTCCTTGATTGAAAAGCCGATGTTCACCAACTTCCAAGGTCGTTCTCGCCCCTTTCCTCGGCCAGCCTCTTCGACAAACCCATATTTGGCGAGTTGTCTGAGGTGAAATGAGCAGGTTGTGGCGGTCTCCTGGATTAGTTCACCCGCTTGCGTGGCTGTCAAAGGCTGGTGTACAGCAAGCACTTCGAGGAGCGCGATCCTTACCGGATGCGTTAGCGCCCTCATTGCTTGAGCCTCAATCAGCCTCTTGGTTTCCAAATTCATTGGAGGTGTGTCACTAGCCATCTCTCGATAGTACTCTCTCGAGAGATGGCTAGTGACTACTTTCGGAAAACTTTTGCTATCGGCGTTGGCTGTGAGATTGGCGACGGTGGTTGCTCTGTCGCGCGACTAGTGTCCGCCAAGGAAGGGTTCTTGCCTCTGCGCCGGCAGGACTGGTCTTGATGCGAGGAGAGGGCCGGCTTTCCACTGGAGTCAGAGGGAGACCTGAAGGACAACTTGCATCATCGTACGACGGATTGATTGCGCTTGGCGATCTGTGTGATGGACTCATAAGCGATCTATCCATGACTGCCCCTCCGAAAGCTGGTCGAGAAGGATATGAGCGAATATGTCCTCTAGATCTCCGTGCTGGATAGGACCTGTACCCGCCACATCGCTGATCGCGGTATCCTAGGACCTTCCAGTGACCACGACCATCCTCCCGTCCACCCTCAGCAACTGGACTTGGAGCTAGGTCGCGCTGCAAGGGAGCATTCCGACGATAGCTTCAGCCGCAAAACGAGTCCTGAAGCCTGTCGGACTCTGGAACCAAAGACGTATCCACAGTCCTTCATCTGCTACAGAGACCAGCGTTGAGCCCGGTCATCAGCCAACCCGAACGGTACGGTACCGCTTACCCGATGAGCCCAGACCCGTCCAACGCAAAAACTGAGCACCGCGAGGGCGTTGAGCTCGGAATACACGCGAACGGGTCCGAACTTGGCAATGTATCTCAAGGGTGCCGGGCCGGACGGCCGCTTGTAGCTGCGGGTTTTCCTGCTGGATCGTGTTCTGTGTGCCACCCACGTCGGGAGTCTGACACCCCACCGGATCCTGGTATTACTCTCCGTTCTCACGGGGCCGTCCAACCCTACGATGCAGCAGTGTCACTTCGGCTCCGATCGGCAGGGAGTGCATGATTGCCAGTACAATTGGCAACCGGGCCATTGAACCGGAGTCCGAAGAGAGGGTAGTCACAACCCATCCGTACCGGCGTCGGCCGTCGAGTGGTATCAATCGGCACAGGAGAAGCGAGTAGCTCGTTGCCGTCAGAACAGTTAGGCTTACTGCGACGACGGAGGCATTAGACATACGGGGTGCAGTATGCAGCATGATCAATCGGTGGTTGGCGCATGACTTTCCTGGAGAAGTATGCCAGTATTGCCGAAATCGCGACAGTAAAGAGCCGACCCGATCTGTTAGAACTGGCGTGGGAACAGACACGTGGCACGATGCCAGAATACAATTACCATGGCGATATGCTCAACGAGTACTGGGCGCGGCTCACCGATGAGTGGCCAGAATACCAGTTCCACCTGCTTGGTGTTGGTGAGGAGATCCTTGCCCTTGCTCGCTCGATACCGCTGCACTGGGATGGGACAGTCGGGGATCTCCCCGAAGGCATAGACGGAGCAATCGAGCGTGGGTTCGACAAGGGCAATCCCAATACGTTGTGCGCACTCTTGATAGCGATCCCACGTGTGCGACAGCGAACAGGTATGAGCGCTGTCGCCCTGGCAGCGATGGCCGATCTCGCCAAGGAGCGCGGATTCGGATCCCTGATAGCACCGGTGCGCCCAAGCGCCAAGGCACTTTATCCTCTTGTACCGATCGCGCGATACGCGACATGGAAGCGATCCGACGGTTCACTCTTTGATCCCTGGATGCGTGTTCATGAGCGTGCCGGCGCGAGCGTCCTAAAGCCCGAACCGCACTCGCTTGGCATCACCGCGTCCGTCTCCGAGTGGGAGGAATGGACGGGACTTGAGTTTCCTGAGACCGGCCAATACTGGTTTCCTGGGGGCCTGGCCACGCTGGCGGTCGATCGGGCAGAAGATAGGGGGCGATACTTCGAGCCGAACGTTTGGATGCATCATCGGCTCTGACGGTTTTCGACTGACAAGTTCTATTGCAATTCCTTTTTTTGGATTAGCTAGTACTGAGTGATCGGCTCTGATGTCGGGTGCCTGGAGAATGGCATTCCTCGCGTCGGTAGAGTCCACGGGCAATGAAACGATGCGGCTTAGGCGACAGCTCTGACAGAGGTGATCTGCGGGAGGTGCTCTATCTCATTCCTGGCCTTGCCGTTGGCTCTCAGAGTCGTTACTTCTGGAGCGCGCATCCTTGATAATTTGTCAGTCAAGGGGTATGACGTTAAATAGTTCTGAATTGTTCGCTTTCTCTGGGTAGGCTCACAGAAGTGAAAGGAGCTACAGTCATGACTTACAGAAGTACCAGTGTGCTGAATCAAGTCATTGTGGAGCCTTTTCGCAACGTGAGGAGACTCTACAATGGAGCCAACGGCGATTGAGAATCTCGTGACGGGTACGGCCGCGTTGGGATCTCATCGTGTCTACTGAACGTCTAATCGAGATCTTCTCGCTCATGGCGAGATACGAGAGCGAACATCCCCTTGGTTTGTCACTCTGTTCCGTTGCGAGGGAGATAACCGACCTGAGTGGCGCCGGTATTTCCATCACTTCGAAGAACGGTATGCAAGAACAACTCTGTGCGAGCAATGACGTCGCTCAACGTTTGATGGACCTTGAGATCACTCTCAAAGAGGGACCGGGTTACGATGCAAGCCAGAGTGGCACGACCAACGGAGTCTCTGACCTCATGGCCAACGAAGAGCAGCGTTGGACGTTCTATTCGCCCGAGGCGGTCGAGCTCGGAGCTCGAGCGGTCTTTGGCTTCCCCATCCATATTGGAGCAGTTGTCTTTGGCGCCTTGAGTCTGTATCGCGATAGCACGGGGCCGCTCAGTGAGGAGCAGTCCTCAAGTGCCTACCTCATGGCTTCGGTCATCGGACGTGCTGTTCTGGTGATGCAAGCCGGTGTCCCCCTGGACGCCATAGCCAACGAACTCCAGGACCAGTCCACCTTTGATTTTTCCGTGCACCAAGCCTCGGGGATGCTCTCGGTGCAAACAAAGCTTTCGGTGAAAGACGCCCTCATCATGCTTCGTGCACACGCGTTTGCTTTGGATATTTCCCCATCCGAACTCGCGCATCGAATCATCGACCGTGGTACTCGGTTTGACCTTCAGTCTGGGGTCTGGCTGGAAACAGACCCGAAAAACGGGGAATACGAGGAATGCGGGAATTAGTGTAGATGCATCCGGTGGTTGATCCTGACGAGTCGCCGACAGTTCTTGGGGGAACCCAGCAAGACGAGGGAATTATGAGTAGAGAATCACTGATAGTCAGCACGCTGGTCGAGTTGGCCGACAATCTCGTTGACAGCTTCGACATCATCAACATACTCACGATCCTGAGTGATCGCTGCGTCGAAGCCTTGGAGGTGGACGCAGCTGGCGTCTTGCTGGCTTCACCCGGCGGAGAACTGCAGTTCGTCGCCTCCTCGAGCGAATCGATGCGCGTGCTCGAACTTTTCCAGATCCAAACGAACGTAGGTCCGTGTGTGGACTGCTACCGGAGCGGTGTACCCGTAGTGAATGTGGCCCTCGACGAGGTGAACGGACGTTGGCCGCTCTTTGCTTCACGAGCGATCGAGCACGGCTTCCACTCAGTGCACAGCCTTCCCCTGCGACTGCGCGGCCGCACCATTGGAGCTCTCAATCTCTTTCGAACATCGCAGGGATCGATGGAAGATGACGACATAGCCGCCGCACAAGGCCTGGCTCATGTGGCCACCATCGCCATCCTCCAGCACCGTGCGATGCTCGATGCCACCACGCTCAATGAACAACTCGAACTCGCTCTCACCAGCCGCATCGTCATCGAACAAGCGAAGGGCATCATTGCCGAAGCAACGCACTGCAGAATGGACCAAGCGTTTGGACGCCTCCGTGCCCATTCGCGCAATCACAACGAGGGTCTCACAGGAGTTGCCGAGGCCATCGTGATGGGAACGCTTCGCGCGAATGATTTGGACAATCCGAAGTAACGACCTTCGCTGCACAGTTGAGAGTTCGTAAGATCTCTCGCATCACATTGCCAGCCTCTGGAAGTTGTCAGTCTGCCGAGCGCGAAATAGCGTGAGTTCTGTCTATTCATTTTCGTTCGTTGGCTTGCTTTGTCCTGACCCATGGCCACTTCATCAAAGGAACTTAACGCCGTTTTCGCAACCCTCGGGCAGTTGCTATAGTGTCTGAGTGAGAGTATAATTAGTATCGTCACTCCAGAACCTCGGTGACTACTTTCTGCCGAGGAGGATCGCTATGAGTGAAAATGCAATTCCTGACGACGGGTCATCGGACACTGTCGATGACCTGATTCAACGTGAGTGGAACCAGTTCGCAAGTCCCGATCTTTCGATCGACTCGGTGTCGTTGCCTACATTCCTGGCGCCCACTCCATCGAGTTCGACCGACAAAGCCGGCTCTCCGCGTCAAAGTAGGGCACGACGCTTTCGACTCCGCCGAGTACAAGGGGGGGATGGCCAGTTGGAACCTCCGGTGTAGAACAATACCCTTGCCGATAGTGATCTAACTCGTGGGACCCATGGCCGGCTCGTTTCGCCTTACTTTACGAGTAGTTTCATCCTTCTGCCCTTCGATGATGGCTTGACCAACGGAATCGAGAGCGACGAATCTTGCCTACTGGGTCTTGGTGGGTGCCTCTCTAGTCCCACCAGCTGGAGTATAGATCACCGACTTTGTCACCATGACTCCAGTATCCCCACAGTCATCCCAATGCAGACCACAGAGCTCCCCTCGTCTCATACCGGTCAGGGCCCCAAGCATAAAGAAGGCACCCCACTGGGGATGCACCGCCTTTGTCTCCTCGAGAATACTGATGAGTTGTTCAACCGTTGGTGCAATGACCCGCGCCACAGCCACCTTTAGAGGAGAGGCCAACAAAGCGGGGTTTAACTCGACCCACCCCCACTTCATAGCCTGGTTAAAGAACCGTCGAATGATGGCATGGGTCTGGCGAACGGAGGCTGGTGAACTGCCTTGGGTCACGATATCCCGATACAGTCGATCCAAGTGGGAGGCGGATACCTCGTTAACGCAAGCTCTCCAAACGCAGGAAGAATCTGGCGCCGCATGCGTCCCTCGTATCCTTGGACGGTAGTCGGCGACGGTCCATCTGACACGGATTCAAACCACTCGGTCATTGCCCCTGCCATAGACTGCGTCGAGGATCGAGCTTGCGCGTCTTTAGCACTCACCAGTAGTTTTTGGAGTTCGAAGTCGGCCTAGCGTTTGGATCCATGATCGGTTACGTACTTCTGCCGACGCTTACCCGAGATCGGGTCCTTTGGGAGATCCACTACCAGTTGCCACACATCCGTGTCACGCTTGTCAATGTATCCTCTTGTCTCTCAGCCCTGGCATAGTGTAGGCACGCTACATGTTTCATATGACGAAAACATACTCCGACCAGGTGGGCCGCCAGGGTATCGAACCCTGCACCTTGGGATTAAAAGGTGCTTATAAAGTGTCCGAGCCGGTAGTAATAGTGACCGAGTACATCTCATTCTTGCAGCTCATTGAGGTGTTCTGGTAAGTGTGATGAGACGACCTCGGACTGGGTCGGACGTTCTCGGGCACAATTGTTGGGTGAAAAGTTGGGTGAAGGGGACTTGAGGATCCTCCCAAGGATTGCTTAGCCGTGTTGCTGTCACTGCCCTTTCCCGAACGCTCTTGACATGTCTTCGGTCTTTCAATGGAACGCATGATCTTTGCTGCCCGTATGCCAGCAGACAATTGTACGAGCTACGCGAAAATGATGGCGAGGATTACTGGGGGAGCTGATCAGCTCTCGTCCGGACTAGCGCGGTCTTGACAGATAACGACAGTCTGAGTAGCCGAGCGTAAGAATTACCTGAAAGTCGAAGCCGCACCGAACTTCCAGGTAGAACCTGACAACCCACAAAATGACCCGATATATTCGGACAGATTGTACTCGCGGTGTTAAGATCTTTCCGAACACCAGACGATACTTCTCGTAGAAGCTATCGAAGGGGGTAAGCGATGGGGTTTGGAGCCATTGTCCGGGGAAGACTGTTACTAGCGTTTGCCGGAAGCAGTGCTGCGCTCGCGTCACCGGCGACCGTGGCTTATAGCTCGAATCCTGAGCCATCCTCGTTCCAGGTCGGGAAAGTTCTGGTAACCCCCACCCCACCCTCAGCTAACTTTGACCCACTCACTGCGAGCAATGCAGCTCTTCGTGCCAACGGCTTTCCCGAGAGGCCCGCTGGTACTCCTCCGGGTTGGTTCATCGGGGCGGTCTCGCATACGAAATGGGTATACCCGCGGTTCACTCCCCGATATAATCACCAGCCAGCGTCACCGTCACATCAAAGCGCTAGCTCAACAAGTGAATCCAATTCTTCCAACTGGGCCGGGAACCGGGCAGGGAACGGAAGCCAATTCAATTAGATCGTCGCGAAGTGGAACGTTCCATCAGTCGGGAGCCCTGCGGGCACGAATGCATACTCCTCCATCTGGCCAGGGATAGGATCGGGAAAGGCGAGTTCGAACCAGCTCCTACAAGCAGGCAGTGAGCAGGACATTAGCTGGCAGTATGTCCTTCATTATGGATGGGAGGCGACTACTTCCTACTACCTTTGGTGGGAGGCATTTCCGTTTAACGCCCAGCAACAGGTCAACATCGCCGTGAGTCCAGGACAGACCATCTTCGTCAACGTTGCCTACTACGGCTCCTCGACGGCGCACTACTACATCAAGAACGAATCAACGGGAGTTGCCACCAGTTTCGATGCCTCCTTCAGTGGTGGTTTCACCGGCTTGAATGCCGAATGGATCGTAGAGCGTACCCAAGTGGGCAACAACTATCCGCCGCTAGCCGACTTTAACAACACGACCTTCAGCGACGCCAACGCGGAACAGGGAAGCACCTGGAATGGTGTTGGAAACTGGAGCCATAATTACCTGGACATGTATGACTGGCACAACGACGATTCCGAAGTTACAGACGCCTATCCTGGACCGATAAGCTCTGGGAATACCTTCACCCTCTATTGGTCCAATTACGGGGATACTGATGCGGCTGGGACATGACAGGGCTAGAACTCGGACACCTGGGGCCAGCTGACGCTAGGGATAAGTGAGGACGATCGGTGAACACGAAGCGACTTCTACAACCACAAATCCTGATTGCAATCCTTCTTTCGCTGATTCTGGTGGGCGTCGTGCTCTTTGCGAATAGGTCATCTGATAGGCCTAACAGCGGCACAGAGTCGCTTGAGGTATGGGGTATTGTTCTGAACCAGAAGGGGACGTGTGCACAAGTTCCGCCTGTATTTAGTAACTCCGGTACGCTCTGCACTCATGCTCTCGTTCTTGGAAGGAAAGGCGAGTGTGTTATCTTCACCTTAAACAATTTCTCCCCTCACTTCACTGATCCAAAGGCCGCTAAAATGTCAGTCTGTAAAAGGCACGGGCTTCATGCGTCGTCTTAGTCACATCCAGTAGTACTGGAGTGGCGAACCCAATGCGATCCACCTGAAGTGCGAGAGGGTCGAGCGGAGATGAGACAGCGCTCATAATCCAAAAGTTGCACGTGTGGAGAGCCACATCGTTGCAAAGGTCGCAGGGTTGAAAGGGGCACTCGTTTCGCTGACACCATAGCCACTTTGGGGGCTTGTCGGGTTTTCTTGCAAGTCCGCAGGGTTAACACATGGCCTGACCTGGTGGGCCCGGTGGGATTCGAACCCACGACAAAGGGATTATGAGGTGTTCACAAAGTGTCCGAGCTGGTAGTAAAACTGTCCGAGTACGTCTCATTTTTGCAGCTCATTGAGCTCTTTTGGCAAGGGTAGTGGGACAGCCTCGGATTGGATGGGACGTACTCGGACACAATTGTTGGGTGAAAAGTTGGGTGAAGCGGACGTGAATACTCCCTCAAGCATTGGTTGGTCCCATTGTTCCTAGCCGAACACTATCGACGTGTTCTTCGGCCTCAATAAATCACCTGACCATTGCCATCCTGCCTTCGAACAGCCAAACGCCAAGGTTCAAGTGCGGCTCTCACGGGATAACCGCAATCGGTTTCGCCAAGTGTGAAAATTACCTGAAAGTCGAAGCAGCGTCGGCTCTTCAGGTAAAGCAATGTAATCTACTGAATCTTTCCAAAAGGGCTATCCATTCAACCAGAGTAGGATCTGCGTCTTGCGGTTGACCGACCAGTCGGAGGGGTGCATTACTCCCACACCTACGCCGAGGTGCTAACGTGGTTCTTGACATAGGCTGACTGCCTGGATTATCTGAACTGGCTGCGATGGTCAAACTGGTTCACCTGCCCGAAGTGCGGCTCGAGTGGTGGCTGGCTCATCGGTGAGGGTCGTTGAATGTGCCAAGCGTTGGCGAGGCGGGTCTCAACGACTGCAAGAACGCCGTTCGATCGCAGCCGAACGCCGCTCACAATCTGGTTCATTGTCGCGTGGCAGCTCGTTACCCAAAAAAATAAGGTGTCGGCCCTCAGCCTGCAACGCTCCCTCTGGCTGAACTCCTACCAGACGGCATGGACGATATTGCATCGGCTACGCTCTGCGATGGTGCGACCCGGCCGCGACTGACTCTTCGGGGTAGTTGAAATGGTCGAGACCCTGCTTGGCGGCGTGCACACGGGAGGCAAAGGCGGACGCACACCGGGCGAGAAGATCCTGGTCGGAATCGGTATCTAGCTCCCGAAGCCAAGAGGTTTCAGACGCTGCCGTCTGGCAGTGCTCCCCGACGCCTCGACAGAGTCGCTAGCCGCGTTCCTCGCCGCATATGTCGAGCCAAGCTTGACCGTAGTGACCGCTGGCTGGCAGCCCTACAAGGGTACCCTCGCAGGTACCTACATCCACAAGCGCTACGTCGCCCCTGTCAGCTCGCCCATGAGCCTCTTCCCGGCCTACATCGCGCGGCCCCAGTCTGCTTGATCGCTGGCAGCTCTCTACCTATCAAGGTGCCGTCTAAGGCGAACACGTTCAAGCGTTTCCACGAGTTCAGCTTCCGTTTCAATCGCAGGCACTCTCGCTCACCCGGGTTGCTCTTTTACCGGCTGATCTCCCAGGCAGTTGTCCACGATCCGTTACGGTACCGGGAGCTGGTCGTGGACCACCAGCTCAAGAAGCATCGGGTGATACCGCCGGCTACTCATGGTCATCCGGCAAGCCTGGAACAACCGCCCGCACTCCGACCATGGCGAAAGGCGTAGGCAATCACTCACATCCGAGGTGCAATTCGTATCCTACCTTCCGCCTTCGAAGCGTGCAGGGCTACAATGTCGTCGGCGTGAACGATCTGGTGGTCGAAGATGGTGTTGCCAAGTCGGCCATGGATTGGTGAGGTGTTGTTGCCTGGTCTTGGTGGTCGAACCACTTCGACATGAACACCACAAGAGTCCATGAGAGTCCGGATTCAAAAGGGCTCTTCGGATCTGAGTGGGGAATTTTAGGTAAGGGCCGTCAATTGCCGGGTTGAATTTGAGAGGGTCTCACTAGCCGCGCAGCAACATCCGAATATCCCGACACTGCTATGCTGTTGGCATATGGACACATCCTTGCACACTGGTACCGCTGTTGAGCGTTCCTTCCGGGTCTACAACCCGAAAGTACTTGGCATCGCTCTTGGAGAGGCTCGTCGATCAGCGGGATTGACCCAATCGGAGATGGCTGACCGAATAGGGGTTGATCGCAGCTACATCTCAGAGATGGAGAATGGGAAGGAGACCGAGCAACTTCGTCGGCTCTTTCAAGTACTGCGAGAACTCGATATCAAGATGTTGCTGCAAAGCGACTTATGGTGAGTACGGACTCGCTTGCAATATGGCTTGAGGGCGAACCGGTGGCTCGTGTTGAACGCAATTCGCAAGGACGTCTCTCGTTCACCTATCTCGATTCGATATTTGACCGTTTCAACCCCGGTGCCCCCGTAGTATCGCTTTCGCTCCCGCTTGTTCGAAAGAGCTACCCAAACGCCCTCACAAAGTATTTCCTTGACAACCTTTTACCCGAGGAGCCAGCGCGCTCAACCCTGGCTGCAAGATTCCGACTCGATCCATCGGATACCTTCGGGTTGCTTAGTGAACTGGGCAAAGAATGTGCTGGAGCGTTGGTCATCCAGCATCTCGATGACCAGTCGCCATTAGTCGGCGCTGATCCTTCTTTGGCTACCCCCGTCGATGAAAAAACCGTGGCTACACATTTACAAGCACTCCCTCAGTCGCCGCTTGGTGTTGGAAACGGGGTGCGGATTTCCCTCGCCGGAGCACAAAACAAGCTGCTCTTGACGAGATTAGAAGACGGAAGATGGGCGCTTCCAACAGGAGGAGTGCCCTCGACTCACATCTTGAAGCCGCCGATTACGGACCAACGGTTCCCGTTCTCGGTTGACAACGAGTACTTTTGTATGCGTCTTGCTTCGAATACTGGACTGGCGGTCGCAGAGGTCGAACGACTGGAATTCGATGACATCCCTGTTTTGGCTATTAAACGGTTTGATCGGAGAGCGGAAGACGGGAGATTGATTCGTATTCATCAAGAAGATGCCTGTCAAGCCATAGGGATACCCGTAACACACAAGTATGAAGCCAACGGAGGACCCAGCCTAAAACAGATCGCCAGAATTTTATCTGAATACGGAACACACGACGATCTCATCTCTTTGCTTGAGTTAGTAACGTTCAACGTTGCAATTGGAAACTGCGATGCGCATGGCAAAAACTTCACCCTTGTTCACCTCCCTGAAGGCATACGTCTAGCTCCAGGGTACGATCTAATGTCCACTCTTTGTTATGCCCAGCACGACAAGCAGATGGGAATGTTTATCGACGGCATCCAGACGGTAGATCGGGTACGCCCTGAGAGAATTATCAAGGAAGCAACTGGTTGGGGCATTCGTCAGCATAACGCAGAAGAAACCGTATATACCTTGTTGGAGCGGCTACCTGAATCCGTTGCGGCCACCATTAATGATCTCGGGACACCTAGCGAAGCTCTGATCCGTACGATTGACTCCCAAATAGGGCTTCTGACCTAACAACACCAGCCTCGCAAGGATGTTAAACTCTATGATATCTAATGAGGCAAACCTCGGACCGCCGAGTGAGTGGATAATGATGCAGGTTCTCTATCATGACCGGTATCAGGACAAAACCTGACCGACCGTTTGGGGGTGGGGTGTGGGCGACGTTGCAAACGTGAACGATCTCCTCGATAGCCATGTGATTCTCGATCTTGAGTGTCTCGACCGGATCTACTTGAACGTCTATGTGCCCAAGCTTCAAATGCCAGGTCAAGTCGTCTACTTCCTGCGCGATCATCGAAAGATGCCAATTGCCTCTCCGGCCATCATGGAGAAGATGGGGAATCGCTTCAGAGAGGCCGTTCGGAGCTTTGCAACGACAAACAACATCCCTATTGTGCGTTTTAAGAAGGGTGAGCGCCACATCCAGGTCATGGAGCCCTACCTCAAGGCTGCAACTGAACCTGGAATAGTAGCAATCGGAGTAGCCCAGGAGTTTCAATCAGTCTTTAGCGCAACCAAGAGGAAGGACTCGTCTGGGGGTGCTCCGTCATTCACCTTCGCAAAGGCTGATCGACGAGTCACCGCTTACTACTTCTATCTCATGGATGCCGACTTCGGAGCCGGGTTCATCAAGATCTGCTCGTACTTCCCCTATCCGGGAAAGGTCTGGGTCAACGGACACGAAT
>NZ_JXUW01000040.1 GCF_000949255.1 Ferrimicrobium acidiphilum DSM 19497
AACCCGAACCCAGTTAGCGGCCTTGTAACAGGTGCCGGCATAGCGGCCGACATCGACGAAGGTCTCGAGCAGTACCGGGGCGTAGCCATAACGCTCAACCCAGTGCCCTGGCAGGGCTCGTGCAACAGCACCAAGTAGGTGAGAGGCGAGATGAGGAACCCGCACCCAGGGCAGGATCAAGTAACGAGGGTTTCCCACTACCAGATGCAGGCGCTGCCTTCTCGTCTTGGCGTCCCAGCCAATGAAGGTGTCCCGATCTTGGAGTGCCCACGCAGCTGCGCCAAAGCCAATAGCACCGAGAAGTCGGCCGTTGGAAATAGCGAGGTAACGTAGTTGAGCACCGGAGGCGCGGGTGTAGCCGAGATAGTGGAAGCGTCCGATGAGCTCATTCCATGTTGCGGAGTCAGAGCGGGTATCGACCTTAACAAGTGAGACAGAGTCGAGCTCGCCAAGCGAGCAGGCCAGCACGGGGCCCTCTTCGATCGTTGCCTCCAGGTGCCTCCTAGGAACTGGCTGTGGCCCTGTGGGTGCAGGTAGGGTAATAAGTCCGTCGGCCGCCATCTTGGCGAGTGCGACCCTCGCTGACATATCCTTTAACCCACCGTCTGGCTTTGTCCACCCAAGGGATCGACAGAGCGCCCGCGAGATTGATGCCCGGGTAGGATACGCCGGGTCCAAACAGAGGGTGCGCACTATCTCCATCTCCACCTCGGTGAACTCCCGGCCAACATAGCGGTAAAGAGAACCGTCTGCGCTCTTCGATGCCTGCCTACTGTTAGCCGCCACGCTCTCGGTGACGATACTCTCGCTGGATGATTGCCCGATCTCGTTCACAGCACCAAAGCTACAAGACTTTCTAGCGTGTGTCCAGCCGGGGGAGCCTTCACTACCGGCATCCGCTAGAACGTATGCAACCAGAGCCCGACTGCACCTTGGACGTTCCTCGGACAGAGACACAACGAAGCTGCTGTCCGAGACGCGCTACGAACCCTTGAACCGCTTCGCCCTAGCGACCGAGAAACACTTCCCTCGCAGCTTCACCCGACCGACTCTCGGTGGTGACCTGAATAGTTACCTCCTAGATAGCTATCAGACGCTCACTGATATAGAGGTAACGGGGGGCAGCCTTGAGGAGGCCTTTGTAGAGCTGACACGAGAAGAGGCCAACTGATGGGTTTGATCTACGTCCGCTACGAGCTACTCCGCACGCTTCGAAACCGTAGGTTCGTCATCTTCTCGTTTGTGTTTCCACTCGTCCTCTATCTCGCCTTCACCTCGGCCGATCGGCATGCGAAAGTCGGTGGCGTCCCGTTCCCACTCTATTACATGATCGCGATGGCGGGCTTTGGCGCGCTGATCGCTGCGATCTCTATCGGGCCAAGGATCTCTGCCGAACGCCAGATGGGTTGGACACGCCAGATGCGGATCACCCCGTTGCCGACGTGGTACTACTTTACGGCAAAGATCATTGCTGGCTATGCGATCGCCTGCCTAACACTGATCATCTTGTACATAGCCGGGCTGGCATTTGGTGTCCAGCTCAGTGTGATTCACTGGTTGTTGATGACGGGACTCTTTCTTGTCGGACTCCTACCGTTCACGATCCTCGGTGTTATGCTTGGCCATCTCCTCAAACCCGACTCGATGGGACCCGTGACCGGTGGGGTGTCTACCCTCTTCCTCCTGATAGGTGGCGGCTTTGGCAATATTGGAGGCCACGGCCTCCTCCATAAGATCTTTGAACTCATCCCCTCCTATTGGTTGATCAGAGCTGGTGCGGTCTCGCTTGGTGGATCCCCATGGACACTTGAGGGATGGCTGGTAATTGTGTTATGGACTGCTGCCTTTGCGTTCTTGGCTCGTCTGGTCTATCTGCGTGACACCGTACGGTTGTGACGTGTTTATCGCTGAAGCTGTTTGATCGATGGATGAGCATTGCGGTACTTTAGCTGTGCTAGGACTCCTCTAGGTCTCAGTATCCCATCTGGCCAACGTTGGGTGGTATAGCTGTCACTGTTAGCAGTGAATTGTGCCAGTGTAAGTGGTCGACCGGTCTCGATTTCGTAAGACGACGGATCTCTCTTTTCTACTGGTTACGATCTCAGACGGGGATTACACAACGGAATGCGAAGCTCTGAGGGTTAGATGGAGGAAGGTTTGCAACGTTTTGGTGTCTTGGGTGAACAGTGCCTGTGTCTGATTGTCCATGTTGGCACGCTCGAGCCTGGGGTTACAGGCACGGTCCTGATGCTGCTTGAGGAGGACAAGGTGGTCGTCGTTGATCCGGGCATGGTTCCCTCCAAAGAGACAATACTCGGACCGATGGCGAGCATAGGGATTGGCCCAGAGAAGGTGACTGAAGTGGTCCTGAGCCATCATCATCTTGACCATACCTTTCATGTCGCCCTCTTTGAGCGAGCAAATGTGCACGATTATCATGCTATTTATCGAGGAGATGAGTGGACGAGCCGTCCCGGGGAGGGGTATCGAATCTCCCCAAATGTGAAGCTTCTCGAGACCCCTGGGCACACTCAAGAGGAGGTGAGTATCGCGATATCGACGAGCGACGGCCTCTGTGTGTACACCCATTTATGGTGGACAGAGGATGGACCGCTGGAGGATCCCTATGCGCCGAGCGCAGATCAGTTGCGGAGTTCGCGTCTTCGTGTCCTTGCTATGAATCCTGATTGGATCATTCCTGGCCATGGTCGGCCGTTTCGCCCTCAAACCAGGCCAGTGGTGGTCTAGAGCTAGCGGCTATATAGACATGGCTGGCCGTCTGTCAGGGGACCGGTAGGGTACATTGGTCATGGAGTCTTTACGCACAAATCTTGAGTCCGCAATTCGAAGCGACGTAGTTCCGCTGCTGATCAACTACGGATCCATCCCCTGCCTGTCCCCGGCGTTCGATCGTGACTGGGCGGCGAGCGGCCATCTCGAACGCGCCTTGGTGCTCTATCAGGACTGGATCGGAACACGCAACATTCCCGGGCTCACCAGCTATATTCAGCGGATCGATGGACGCACCCCGTTGTTGGTGATCGATGTTCCTGCGAGCGACGAGAAACAAGGAGATGCTGTACTCCTCTACGGTCATCTGGACAAACAGCCGGCCACTGACGCCTGGTCCGATGGACTCGATCCATTCCAGAGTAAGTTAGTTCAAGATAACCTCTTTGGGCGAGGGATGGTAGACGATGGGTACGCAGCTCCTCTCGTTATCGCTGTCATTGAGGAGTTGGCCAGGCAAGGCGTTCCCTACCCACACTGCGTTCTCATTGTCGAGGCTTGTGAAGAGAGTGGGAGCCCCGACCTCGATGCGCATCTCGAACAGCTTCTGCCAACTATCGGTGAGGTCCGTCTCGTAGTCTGCCTCGACGCGGGAGGCTTGGATTTTAAGCGACTGTGGGTGACCTCATCCCTACGCGGTAATCTTGTGATCTCGGCGAAGGTCACCGTGCTCGAGAACGGAGTGCACTCAGGTGAAGCTGGAGGGGTGGTCCCGTCCTCGTTTCGCATCTTACGCACGTTGCTCTCGCGGATTGAGGATCAGGAGACCGGCGCAATATTGCCGGAGTTTCTTCAAGTTGACATCCCATCGTTCCATAGCCAGCAGGCCGAGAAGTTGTCGCGCGAACTGGGTGATCCATTGGCGGCGTTGTTCCCGATGGCTGGTGATACCCGGCTGATGGGGAGAGATGGCGCTGACAGGTTGCTGAACCAGACGTGGCGTCCATCGCTCTCGTTCATCGGGATTGACGGTGTGCCTTCTGTGGCTGGAGGAGGAAACGTACTTCGCCCCTTCACGACCGGCAAGATCTCACTTCGGCTTCCACCGACGGTTGATGCCAAGCTCGCGCAGGACCGTCTCGTGGAGCTTCTGTCTAGCCAAATACCGTATGGGGCCGACGTTGAGATCGATGCAGAGGAACCAGCGCAAGGGTGGGTAGCCAAGGATCCGAGTCCTTGGCTGGCCCAAGCACTAGACGAGGGGTCGAGGTCAGGGTATGGTGAGCCGGCTGCATTCTGCGGCGAGGGGGGCTCGATTCCTTTCATGGCCACCCTAGGAGAGCACTTCCCAAACGCCGACTTTGTCGCCACTGGGGCACTTGGACCCGGCAGCAATGCTCATGGTCCCGATGAATCCCTCTATCTCCCTGCGGCCATCGGAGTCGCGACCACGCTAGCTCATGTGCTCGAGGCCGCCTCGAGATAGATGTTAACTATGGTTTTGCCGAAGGTTCTGAAGCTGCCGAAGGATCTGGGTGTGATTTCTGTAGCTCGTTAGCCGCACGTGCGTTCAAAAGTTCGCTAACCTAGCTAGACGGTTAGGACTAGCCTGGAGTGGAGAACGCGTCATTAGCGAGGTGAGGTGCAACATGTCCCTAGGCGGTTGGTTCCAGCCCATTGAAGAGCTTTCTCTCGATGAGATCGATCTGTCAGATCTTGAGTTTTGGCGGCTGCCCCACCAGGTGCGGGAGGGCGCGTTCCGTAGCTTGCGCCAGCGCCGTCCGGTGGCTAGATTTCCAATACCGGAGTGGCTGCTCACGGAGGAGACTGAGTCAGGATCGTATCATGCCATCATGCGCTATAGCGACGTGCTATCCGCTTCTAGGGATCCGGAGACGTTCGCTTCGGGTAGAGGAGCTGTGTCGATTATCGATTTGCCGGAGGAGTTTTTGGAGTTCTTTGGTTCGCTGATCAACACCGATGATCCACGCCACGCCCACCTACGCCGAGTGGTTATGCGAGCCTTTACTCCGCGAAGGATTGAACGTTTGGACGCTGAAATTGGAGTGGTGGCGCACCGGCTTGTTGAGAACGCGAGAGACCTTGGTCAGTTTGATTTCGTCGATGCTATCGCAGCGCCTCTGCCATTGCGTATTATCGGTGAGATCATGGGGATCCCCGAGGAGTATGACCAGTTTGTCCTTGAGCGATCGCAACGCATTCTGGGAGCGCTCGATCCCGAGTTTGTTGCGCCCGAGATGAGCCCAGATGAGTCGATTCTCACCGCCGCCCTTGAGTTGAGCGAATTCATGGGTGATCTCGCTGGGAGACAGCATCGGGATGATGAAGTTATCGGAGCGTTGCTAGCCGCTGATGTGGACGGGGCTGCACTCTCTCCGAGCGAGTTGGCCTCCTTCTTCATTCTCCTTTTGGTTGCAGGCAACGAGACGACCCGAAATGCATTGAGTGCTGGCATGATGGCCCTCGCGGAGTTTCGCAGTGTGCGTGACGAACTTATAGCAGGGCCGAGTGCAGATCGGTTGTCGCGTGCTGCTGATGAGATCGTGCGATTAGCGTCTCCGGTTGTCTGGATGCGTCGTACGCTTACACGTCCAGCAGTCTTGTCGGGGGTGTCACTTGACGTCGGCGATAGGGTCCTGTTAATGTACCCGTCGGCGAACCGGGACGAGACGGTCTTTGAGGATCCGTATCGATTGTCACTCGACAGCAACGCCGCTCGCCATCTGGGTTTTGGCGGTTACGGACCACATCACTGTCTTGGTGCCCACCTTGCACGTGCCGAGATCGTTGCTGTCCTTCGGGAGGTCTTGGCCTTGATGCCAGCATATGACTTAACAGGAGAACCAGAGATGTTGGTCTCGAATTTCATTGCTGGTGTAAAGCGGCTGCCTATGAGAGCAGGTTGATAGCCGGTTAGGCTCTGGCAGTTGGCGGTGAGTAGCGCCCTTCGATGTGGGTGATGGAGCCACGTAGATGCTCTGGCACCGGCACTCGCTGCGATGCAGCTGCCCGCAGCATTGCGGCGTCAATGGCGTCAATGGCACGCCTCGATTTCGGAGCCTCAGAGAGATGCAAAACGGTGGCGGCTAGCACGATTCTAGCCTCAGGCATCCCAATTCTTTCGACACTTGTAAAGGTAGTGTTGGCGTAGAGAAGAGAATCTAGATGGTCTGGACCGATGTCCTCCGCTGCGAAAATGACTAGCCGTCGAGCGATGAAGCGTGGGTCTTCGCCTGCAACCAGGAGACGAGAGAGCCAATCGATGGCACCGGCTGTGTCTGAGGCGCGCATCGATTTAATGAGTGCTGAAGTCATCTCGTAATGTGATGATCTATCGATGCCAACCGATTCAGGGAGTGATGGCAAGGACTCGATGTGTCTAGACTCACCGTTTCGTCGTGTGGCCTCAATCGCCCTCTGGAGTATTCCTAGCGCAGAGCGAGCGTCTCCGTTGGCGTGGGTGATAATCGTCCCTATCGCCTCATCGCTGATTGACAATGCTTCGGTGGCTAGGGCATCGAGCAGCAATGTCCTCATCACCTGGTCATCTAGCGCTGCTAGCCGAATAACCTCGATTCTGGAGAGTAATGCAGGGCTCAAGCTCACATACGGGTTTTCGGTAGTGGCGCCGATGAGAGAGAAGTGGCCCTCTTCGACTGGGTTGAGCAGTGCATCCTGCTGAACCCGTGATAGCCGGTGGATCTCATCAATAAAGCAGACCGGCTCAGTTTCACCAAGATCGCGTAGGCGTTGACCGTTTGAAGCCAGTTCCTTTATGTCTTTTACGCCAAGCGTTGTGGCCGACAGTTGGATAAAGCGCGCCTTGCGCTCTGTGGCTAGCAACGAGCCAATTGTCGTCTTGCCGACGCCAGGAGGGCCAGCAAGGACGAGTGCAAATGGCGTGAGCCCATCGATGATTCGCCGCAGTACTCCATCGGTACCCCGGAGGTCATCGTGTCCACGGACTTCACTTAATGAGGTTGGACGCATTCGTGCAGCCAGAGGAACGCGTCGAGGATCGAGCTCCTGGCGGAATAGCTCGTCCATGCTTAGTCCTTGCTGCGAGCGGCTGGTCGTAGCCCGAGTTGGTTGAGGATTTCCTGATCAACCTGCTTGGGAGCCCCAGTCATGAGATCGGAACCACTCTGTGTCTTTGGGAAGGCTATGAGCTCTCGAATATTGTCCTCACCTGCAAGTAGCGCACTCAGTCTGTCTATGCCGAATGCAAAGCCACCGTGAGGCGGTGCACCATACTTGAAGGCATCAAGCAGGAAACCGAACCGCGATCGGGCGGTCTCCTCGTCGATACCGAGTACCTCAAAGATCTTCGACTGAATCGAGGAGGTGTGGATACGGATCGACCCTGATCCGAGTTCCCAGCCGTTCAAGACCAAATCATAGGATTGCGAGCGAACCGATAGTGGGTCGGTGTCAAGCAGGGCAAAGTCGTCTTCGTTCGGCATGGTGAAGGGGTGGTGAGCAGATACCGGCTTCCCAAACTCGTCGAGTCCTTCAAAGAGTGGGAAATCTATCACCCAGAAGAAGTCGAGTACGTCGTCGCTGGTCAGCTGCTTGCCCAGGCCAAGTCGGATCTGCCCAAGGACCGTGACTGCCTTCTCCCACTCGTCAGCCACCATTAGGATCGTATCCCCCGGCTGTGCCCCCAGCGTTGTGATCAGCTGCTCCTGCTCGTTGGGGGTCAAGAATTTGGAGACTGGAGAGTTGAGGCTGAGTTGACCGTCTGTCTCCTCGACACGTAGCCAGAGAAGCCCCTTTGCACCAAGCGTCTTCGCGCGATCGACGAGCTCGTCGAGGCGTGCTCGACTCAGAGGAAGTGGTGCGACCATCGCCTGGACACTGGTAGCGGTGAGTGCTTTGACGGTCGTGTCGGCAAAGATCGCAGTTACGTCGTGGAGTTCAGCACCGAAACGGCGATCGGGTTTGTCGGAACCGTAGCGATTCATGGCATCGTGCCACGTGATTGTGTCGATGTCGACAGTTGTCCCTGGACTCACTGCTTGGACCACCGCGATAATGGCGTGCGATATGAAGCGGTGAATGTCATGTTGAGTGACGAAGGATGCCTCTAGATCCAACTGAGTGAACTCGAACTGTCGATCTGCACGCAGATCTTCGTCACGCAGACAACGAGCTATCTGATAGTAACGGTCAAATCCAGCGACCATGAGTAGCTGCTTCGCGATCTGTGGCGATTGGGGCAGTACGTAGAAATTTTGGGGCTGTGTGCGTGAAGGAACGAGAAACTCGCGAGCCCCCTCAGGGGTGGGGGTCCATAGCAGTGGTGTCTCTATCTCTGTGAATCCCTGCTCCTCCATCGATCGCCGAATCGCGGAGTTCACCACGGAGCGAAGACGGAGATTGCGCTGCATGCGGGACCTTCGGAGATCGACATAGCGATAGCGCAGACGGGTCGCCTCATCGAGCTCTATTCGTTCATCGAGTGAGAACGGAATAGGTTCGGCCTCGGCAAGCACTCGCACGCTTGGGTCGCGAAGCTCGATCTGACCCGTGGAGATCTGATTGTTATCCGTTCCCTCTGGACGTTCGGTAACAGTTCCTGTGATCTGCACGACCCACTCTGGGTGGAGATTCTCGCTTCTTGGAACGACGCATTGGACGACTCCGGTATGGTCACGTACGTCAACAAATACAAGATGTTCTCCATGCTCGCGAATGCGATTGACCCAACCACAGATTTGGACAACCTCGCCGACCCTAGTCTCGTTCAGAGAGCCAGCGTATGCAGTTCGAAGTCCAGCTGGTTCAGGTATGGTAGAGCGATGATCGAAAGGTTGCATTGGACGAGTTCCTTCCCGAAGAACGGTAGTAGATCGACCTAACATCCTAAGGGCAGATAGCACGTCTTGGCGTAGCCGAGGCTCGTTGGTGCCCAGGCTTGCCTACCGGTATTGATACGGCTCTATTGATACGTTATCCATATAAGTGCAGAATGATTCTGAGCAGCCATCCACCTCGTAGGTAATCGCTGATCGTGTTGGACTCCTTATTGAAGCTAAGCGGTAGGTGTATGCGTGGGCGGGGTTGGCTTCTAACCCGTGGGTACGTATTCGCTCATCCAGATGAGTACGGCTACGATAAGTTTGCTCTGTGACGGTCAGGTCTCGAGATAACTTGGTACTCCAAAGATCATGAGGTAGGCCGAAAGGGTTGTGACGACCAGAGCGGAAACGTCCTCTTGGTTGCTTATAGCCAAGCGTCTCAGGGTAGGGTTAAGGTCTAGTGCAGGTGTCGAGAAGGAGGGGATGACATGCCAATACGAGAAGCACATACAAGCTGGAGCGGGTCTCTAGAGCAGGGTGTCGGGACGGTAGTTCTAACGAGTTCCGGAATCGGGAGCTATGAGGTCTCGTTCCCAAAACGAGCAGCCGAGAGTGCTGAAGGCGCGACGAGCCCAGAGGAGTTGATCGCGGCGGCACATACCTCGTGCTACGCCATGCAATTTTCAGCACTGCTTGGAGCGGCAGGCGGAGTCGATATTCACTTGGAAGTTGGTGCGAAGGTACATCTGGAACCCGACCCTGACGGTGGTTTCCACATTCCGCGGATCGAGCTGACGGTTGATGGGAGTGCCCAAGGCGTGGCGCAGGCCGAGTTTCACAAGATTGCTGAGGAGGCCAAGCGATCCTGCCCTGTTAGCAAGGCGCTATCGGGTACGCAGATCGAACTGATTGTCGTCTAAACTGACCGATGTTGGCGGTGTCCCTCGGCGTCGCACCGACGAGCTCAAGGTGGTAGGAAGTCGGAGGGGCTGACATCCCGTATTGGTTGTGGCGGTTAACGCTCAGGTCGATCCGAAGAAAGGGCTACGGTGGCGTACTCCTAGGGGCTACGGTGGCGCTGCTGGTTAGCCCACCTCGGATCGCGAGTCTTTAACGATCTGCAAGAATTGTAGTTTATGTGGCAACGTTGGTCCGAGCATTGCGTGGACAGTGAACGACCCGTGTTCACAATCCAGCGTCCAAGAGCCTCGCAGCTTCCCGGTCGCGATTATTGGCCCAACCGAGAGTAGGCGGCCATAGTGGTCGCGAAGTGTGGTGAAGTTTGGCGGCCTACGGTCATCGTCTCTGTCGAGAAGATAGGTGGCGAGAGCTACATCGCGGATCGACTGGTAGTTTTCTGGATCTTGATAGCTGGCGTTGACTGCGAGGTAAATCCTTTGGAGATCCTGAGACGGCTCTCGGGTTGGAGTCGTAACGAAGCCCTGCTCGACAAGGTACTCAAGCCCACGTCGCACCACATCGCTGAGAGGCGCATAGGTTCTGTTCGCGAGGGCTACCAGGCCGACGCCATAGTCGGGCAACCATTCCATCCGAGATCCAAAGCCAGGCAACCCTCCACTATGGCCCACGATCCTTCCGAGGCGACGATGATGGGCTATCATCAGGCCATAGCCATAACCTTGAGCGGTGACGTCGGGATCTGTCATCCGAGGGTGCGCCATGACTCTGTGAATGTCAGCCATCTCACGAAGGGTCGACGGTCGGATAGCTAGTGAAGCGCGTGGAGTCTGTTCGCTCCAAGCGTTCAGGTGAAGCGTTACCCACCGTGCGAGATCTTCGATCGTCGAACCAAGCCCACCCATTGGACCAAAGGCTCCATCTGCGAGTGAAGGTTCCAGCACCCATTGGTTGTCGCAAAGGCTATGCCCGGCGACGAGCCTGTCAGAATCCATGGTCTGTAGATCCCAGGTCGTTGAGGCCATAGCCAGTGGAGAAAATATATTCTCGGCTGCCATATCGGCAAGTGAGACCCCAGCGGCTCTCGTCGCGATTAATCCGAGCATGGCATAGCCAAGGTTGGAATATTCAAACGCAGTCGATGGTCGAAGGTCAAGTCCAATTCCGTTGCTAAGCATCGCCTGAAATACCTCTGGGGAGAGGGCCAACTGTCGATCTGCCCAAGGGTCGTCTTCGACTAAACCCGACGACATCGACAGGAGGTGTCGAATAGTAATCGGTGTTTCGATCTGGTCAAGCTGAGGATCGAACCGCAACTCGGTGATCCAGTCGCCTATTGGATCATCGAGACTGAGCTTGTGTTGGTCTCGCAAAAGGAGGACACAAAGCGCAGTGAAACTCTTAGTCATTGAGGCGATGCGAAAGACACTATCCTTGGAGAGTCCATGAGTGGAGGCCGATTCGCTGACCCCGTAGGCTCCGTGGTGGATGAGCCCACCACCGTCAACCAAGCCCCATACGAGCCCTGGAACCCTGTGCTCCTCTAGGAAGTTCATGAATAGATTATCTATAGATAAGAAACTCGTGGACAGTATCGGTCCGTTGTGTGAGGCAGCTAGATCCTCCGCGGCGTCGAACGGTCGAGGGTGTTGAAATTCTGACACACAAGCACCTTAACGGGTTGCGCGCTTAGGCTAGTCTCCGCTAGCTGCACAGCGGCGACTGTCGTGGCGCCGCGAGCTCCCTAGGTCTCAGTATCAGTGTGTGCGCGGATTGAAAAATAATTCAATGAGGGCGAGAAGACAGAGATGTTGAGTGACAACGTGGCTAGGCGTACCGTGCGCTTCATAGGAATCTAACCATAGGATGAGGCTCTGACATCGAAGGCTCGGACATCGGGTCATGGACTTACCTCTTTGGCTATCTCTTGAAGCCGTTCCATAACCTGTCTGTTCTTATCGCTTCTGGAGCCATATAGCCTGGCCGAGAATACGGTCACAATCTCGATAACATCATTGGCTAGCTAGGTCCTCTTCAAAGGTTGAGTCCTCACTAGCGTTGATAACGATTACCTCAACTCCGAAATACTCACAGAGGGAGAGGACAAGCTCTGACCCAAAACGAAGCAGTCTGTCCTTGTGACTGAGCACCAGTCGCCCAACCTCGCCAGAACAGATCCGAGATACGAGCGCCTTTAGTCCTCGTTTGCGATAGTTGAGTCCCGACCCTATATCCGAGATAACCTCATAGGCCCATCCGTTCACAGCGCAGTAGCTCTCCAAGAGAGCTACCTGGCGAACCAAGTCGTCCTTCTATCCACTGGTTGACACGCGAGCATAAGCAATGGTGGTCCTGGTAGATGGAGCCTTATGAGGCGCAATGGCACGAAGTTTAGCCAGGTCATAACGTCTTCTACCTCCCTGAGTGTGCACAGGAGGGTCAATACGTCCTTCTGTCTCCCATCGACGCAGCGTCATGGGGTGAACCCTGGAGTTCCTGTGCTGCTACTCCAATGGGGACCAACCTCGTCATATAAACTGACAGTAAACAACACTCAAGAGTGCTTAAATTGGAGGTATCTGTAGCGCAGCCCCTTCCATTGTTCAGCGTCATTTCTGTAACTCGTCAAGGAAATCTAGCTACGCCGACGATGGTGTGCCGGCCTAGCCAAAGAGCGAGTCCTGCGATGGTGCTGGGTGTAAGTAATTTGCGACGAGTGCCAGAATCGCTTCACCGTAACGAGCGACTCGTGCGGCACCCATCCCTTTAACTCGACGCAGTTCTGCGTTGGTTGTAGGGGTGCGCATTGCGATCTCGACGAGCGTGATGTCATGAGCAATTACGTAGGCTGGTACCCCATCCGCCCTCGCGCGATCGCGACGCCAGGTCTTTAGACGCAGCAGCAGATCCTGGTCGAGTTCGGCTGGTATCTGGTCCGACGGCGATTGCCCATCCGATTCGTCATCAACGATTAGGTCCTCCGTCTCGGCCCCAAGGCGGCTAGAAGCCTGGCGCACCGTTTGGTCAAAGTCAAAGATCGAGGGATGCAGCCTTAACGCCATCGAGTTGAGTCCCTTCAAGAATAACCCGTCGAGGGTGCGCAGACGGGAGAGGGCGACGTAGCCCATCCCAGGGGTGAAGCTTCTGGACAAGTCGATCTCTGCAGAGTCGAGACTCATCCCCTGACTCTTGTGTATAGTGATCGCCCACGCGAGTCGTAGCGGCAACTGCCGGATCTCAGCTTTGGTGACCCCGTCTTCTTCGAGCACCCATGAGTGAGGTTCAACTGTGATACGACGAGACGTCGCAGCTAGCTCGACCACCGGCCATGGACCAGACAGATCGATCACTCGCCCAAGCGAACCATTGGCGAAACGGAGATTCTGGTCGTTAGCCACGAACATCACCTCTGCGCCTACCTTGAGAGTTAGCTCTTCTGGTGCGAGAATTCCACGCTTCATCGGTTCTACTATGGTTTGAGCTCCTCGCACGTCCATGTTGTAGCTGTGAGGGGTTCCTGCGATGCGTGCGAGCCTCTCCGCATTCATGGAATCTACGTCGACGTTGTGGGAGTAGAGGTGTGTAGGTTTGAAGGCACCAGTGGGTTCTTTGCCGAGACGAGTTTTGAGTATGTCTAACTGGCTCTGTGAGAAGGATCCATCTCGCATCGCAGTGAGCACCTGCGAGAGAGCGTCACCAGATTGACGATGTTGCTCAGTTAGATAACACGCCTGCGGGTCTAGATCTCTCCATGCACTCGAGCGGAATGCGAAGTCGACCTGGTCTGACTCTCGATTGATCGGTGGCAACTGAAACATATCTCCGACCAGAACTAACTGCAAACCACCAAACGGCGCGTCGGTGCCGCGTATCGTCCGTGCAAGCTGGTCCAACATAGTGAGGAAACTGCCAGAGAGCATTGATATCTCATCAATAATGAGGGTGTCGGTCGTCAGGTAACGATGGACGAGTCGATCCTTTGAGGCAATCGCCTCTATGTCGCTCGTGTCAAGATGATCGCGGATGCCTACCCCAGACCATGAGTGAATCGTTTGACCGCCAATCTGGGTGGCAGCGATACCGGTAGAGGCAGTGACGGCGACGGCTGTGCCCCGCCGGGTGGCAAGTCTGACGAACTCTTTTAGCACATGTGATTTTCCCGCTCCTGGTGGACCTGTTAAAAAGACCGAGTCGCCACTGGCGAGCCGTGTGAGCGCTTGTGCTTGTCGCATGACTGAGACCTTACCAGCTGTATGAGCGGCATTACCCTACAGGCACACGCTCCTACATTGGCGGTAGCGGTAGTCCCTAATCCTCTGCCGACGACCCTGAGGCGTGAGAGAAGTGAGGTTGCCATCGCGGTAGAGATGCGGTGGGCTGGCTGCGGTGCCTGATGAAAGATTGCGACCAGGCATAGGTGAAGACTCCTAACTTAGCTTTCGCACTCCATAGCGCTGTTGATCCACCACACTGGTTTGACAACACCCAAGGTCTATCGAGGTCCGCGATGGAGACGGAGCCCTAACTGAGCGGGAGTTTGGAGAATTGATTCACCCTATTAAAGAATCTGGTCTATCATGGGTTGTCGGGGGATGTAACTATGGTGCAGAAGCGCGAAGATCTCGTGGAGCTTGTTCGTTCAGCTGGGCTGAGGATCACAGCGTCGCGGGTTGCGGTGTTGCTTGTGCTCTCTAGAAGCCCTCATGTGACGACCGATACGATTATCCGCGAGGTGAATGCTGAGCTTGGTTCGATATCGTCCCAAGCGGTCTATAACGTTCTTGCTGCGTTTGTTGCGGCTGGTTTGATACGCAGGGTTGAGCCGGCAGGCAGTGTCGCACTCTACGAACTTAGGGTTGCTGATAATCATCATCACGTCGTCTGTCGCAGGTGTGCTGCTGTCCGGGACGTTGATTGCGCGGTAGGGCGCCGCCCGTGCCTTACACCTGCGGACGCTCACGGATACCAGTTGGATGAGGCCGAGGTTACCTACTGGGGCATCTGTCCTTCGTGCCAAGAGGGTATGGAGAGTGGATCAAGAGACAACCGACAGAAGATGTCTAAGCATTACGGGTCGAAGCGCGAAGGCGCAAAGCCATTAGACCAGAGAGAGGATCGTTATGTCCGATAATGAAACAAACAATCAATGCCCAGTGCTTCACACTGCCACCGCGATAGGGAGCAGATCGAATCAGGACTGGTGGCCAAATCAGCTGAATCTCCGTGTTCTGAATCAGCACTCAGCGCAGTCGAACCCTATGGAGCCAGAATTTGCATATCGTGATGCGTGTGCGAATCTTGACGTTGACGCATTGAGGCGCGATATCTTCGAAGTATTGACGAACTCGCAAAGTTGGTGGCCCGCAGACTGGGGCCACTACGGACCATTTTTTATTCGGATGGCATGGCATGACGCTGGAACGTACCGAATCTCTGATGGACGTGGTGGTGCTGGTACCGGCAATCAGCGGTTCGCACCTATTAACAGCTGGCCTGATAATGCGAGCCTCGACAAAGCTCGTCGGTTGCTCTGGCCAGTCAAGCAGAAGTATGGCCGCAACCTTTCGTGGGCGGATCTCATCGTTTTTGCGGGTAACTGTGCGCTCGAATCGATGGGCTTTACCACCTTTGGCTTCGGCTTTGGTCGTGAAGATATCTGGGAGCCGGAGGAGGATGCCTATTGGGGTCCGGAGGAGACTTGGCTTGGAGACGAGAGGTACAGCGGAGATCGACAGCTAGCTAACCCCTTCGGCGCCGTCCAGATGGGGTTGATCTACGTCAACCCCGAGGGCCCAAACGGTGACCCTAATCCACTCGCTGCCGCCAAGGATATCAGAGAGACCTTTGCCCGTATGGCAATGAATGATATTGAGACCGTTGCATTGATCGCTGGCGGTCATACTTTTGGAAAGACTCACGGAGCAGTCCCCAATCCGGAGCAGTACATCGGACCCGAGCCCGAAGCTGCTCCCCTCGAGCAGCAAGGACTTGGTTGGAAGAACCTCTACGGAACCGGCAAGGGCGGCGATGCCTGGACAAGCGGCCTAGAGGGTATTTGGACAACTGAACCGGTAAAATGGGACAACGGATTCTTCGATAACCTGTTCCGTTATGACTGGGAGTTGACGACGAGTCCGTCGGGTGCCAAGCAGTGGATCCCTAGTGATCCCTCCGCTCAAAATGCAGTGCCCGACGCGCATGATCCAACCAAACGACATTTCCCGGTCATGCTCACCACCGACATCGCGTTGAAGATGGACCCGATATATGAGCCGATTGCACGGCGCTTCCATCAACAACCGGAGGAGTTTGCCAACGAGTTTGCCAAGGCTTGGTTTAAGTTGACGCACCGCGATATGGGGCCAGTGACGCGATATTTGGGCCCCCTGGTGCCTCCGGAGCCCCAGATCTGGCAGGATCCGATTCCAGCGGTCGACCACCAACTGGTTAGTGAAGCCGATATCGCGGTACTCAAGCGCATGCTGATCGAATCTGAACTCACCATTGCGGATTTGGTCTCAACTGCATGGGCGTCTGCGGTGACCTTCCGTGGTACTGATAAGCGTGGTGGCGCCAACGGTGCACGTATCAGGCTCGCGCCACAAAAGGATTGGGAGGTAAATAACCCCACTGAACTCGCGCGAGTTATCGGTGTCTTGGAGAGCATCCAGAGTAGGTTCAACGCCACCCAATCTGGTACAACGAAGATCTCACTCGCAGACCTGATCGTCCTCGGTGGCTGTGCAGGAATAGAACAGGCGGCACGAAACGCTGGCCATGAAGTAGTTGTTCCCTTTAATCCAGGGAGGATGGATGCACTAGCAGAACAGACGGATGCGGATTCATTTGCCCCGCTTGAACCGAAGTTTGATGGATTTCGTAACTTCCTTGCGGCGGATCAGAAGCTTCCAGCAGAGCATCTCTTGGTGGAGCGAGCCACGCTACTTACTTTGACCGCACCCGAGATGACGGTGTTGCTTGGTGGTATGCGAGTTTTGAACGCAAATGTTGCAAGATCATCGCATGGTGTCCTGACGGCTCGCCCCGAGGTGTTGAGCAATGACTTTTTCGTCAACCTCTTGGATATGGGGACTGAATGGAGACCATCAGCCGAGGCTGGCCAGATCTATGAGGGGTATGACCGGAAGTCAGGCGAACGTAAGTGGACCGCCACGGCAGTCGATCTGGTTTTTGGTGCCAACTCTCAACTCCGCGCCATTGCCGAGGTCTATGGGTGCGACGATGCACAAGACAAGTTTGTGACTGACTTCATTGCGGCCTGGAACAAGGTGATGAATCTTGATCGATTTGATCTGTCGTAATCATCCAAGCACTAAGTGTTCGACTCTTTGAGGTCGGTGGGAGGACGAGTAGTTTCAGTCGAGTACTCTGCACGCATTGGCCCACCTGCTGCCAGATGTTCGAGTGTATAGCATCGCCGCCTAACTGCTCTTGCAGCTCGCGTATCGGGGTTGGATTTAGCAAGCACTAGCTGAGTAACTCTGTGGTGAGTTGTTGTGCATTCGCTCCTCCGCTGTTGAGTCGCTGAACCTAGTTCGGAGTGTCTGTAACCCTCGCTTGCTTGCAAGGGTAGGCTGGATCATCCTGCATCGGCGACGGGATCGCCGTCAGTGGTTCGGGTTGAGGCGTGTTCGAGTCGCGCTTTGAGCTATCGGGAGATTTGCGAAAGTCTGGCATACCTGTGTCATTTTCTGAGCGCGCTTCAGTGAGCTCAGGTGCAACTGACGGGTTAGAGAGGGATGTATGAACGCGGAGCGAGCAGACGCAGGGTACCGAGCGAAGTTGTACCTAGTCGATGGAGTGCGAACTTTTGGTCTTGGGTTCTTCACAATCATCTTCGTTATTGCGGCTCGATCCGCTGGCATGGGTGCACTAGCTATCGGTATCCTCACGACGATCTCCGTGCTAGTCGGGATTTTCACTACACGTCTCGTGGATTGGGTAGTCCCGCGGTGGGGAAGCCGTATTCCATTCGCGTCAGCTGGCCTCTTGATGGCTGCGACCGGTGCTGTGCTGCTCATCTTCCCTGGAAGACTTGGCATATCGATGGCGGCTGTATTTGGCTTTCTACCTCCCCTTGGAGGTCAGTTTGTAGCGGTGGTCGTCGAAGGCTCGCTTGCGCATACCCCGGCAGCCCGACGTACGAAGGTTTTCGCGACCTACGGTCTGATCGTTACCTTGGCTGGTGCATCGGGATCCTTGTTTGCAGCGCTGCCTGGCTTCTTAGGTTTCGACACCTCCCAGAGTGTCTCTGTTCTGACGACATGCCTCGTCATCTTTGGTGCAGTTGTTCTGCTCGTTAGTTTTCTGCTGCCAGTGGATCACCTGCTTGGAGATTCTGCTGATCGCGAAGAGGAAGCGGGCGATCCGAGTGCAAGTCGCAAGGCCCTGGTGTACCGTCTTGCTCTTCTCTTTGTTGCCGATGCGGCAGGGAGTGGTATCGTAACCTCGACTCTAGTGCTCTACTGGCTACACGTTCACTTTCGCCTCGCGCTTCCCCAGTTGTCTCTGCTGTACTTCGGCATGGATATCTTGAGTGCGGTCTCTTATCCGCTTGCAGAGCGGATAGCTAGGAAAATTGGACTTCTCCATACCGCCGTCTTTACTCATATTCCTTCCAGCCTCCTCTTGATAGCCGTTCCGTTTGTGCCAAATGGTGCTGTCGCTGCGGCCTTCCTGCTTGCTAGAGCGCTCCTTGTTGAAATGGATGTTCCGACGCAAAAGAGTTATATTGCTTCGATCGTACCTCCGTCATTGCGTGCATTTGCGGTGAATAGAACGTCAATGGGGAGCCAGACAGGTGCGGCCATTGGCCCGATTATAGGTGGAGCCGCACTGTCTTCTCTAGGCAATGTGGCTCCGTTTTTTCTGGGAGGTGTGGTAAAGATCTCCTATGACATCACACTTTGGAGATCCTTTCGCCGGGTAAAGTCGGCCGAAAAACCCAGTTAGTGGGGTCAAGGTAGGCGTGGGGGGAGCTTTCATGCAGACCATGCATGGTCGTAATGGATCTGCGCGTTTGCTGAGTTCCATAGTAGAGTGGTCATTACAAGAAAAGTGGCGCCTGGACCCTACTACGCCGGCGCCTGGGTGGATGTGTCTCTAACCGTGACTTCCACTAGCTGGACCTGGCTACGTATCATCATCTTCGTTGATCGCTTGCAGTCTGCACAGGGTGGATAGTTCCATGCAACTGATTAAAACCTGAGCAAGCGCCGAAGGTTGCCGGCTCCTTTCTTCGGGCATTTGCTAACCTAAGTATCAATGGGTATTAGGTTCCGGGGGGTTGTAGTTGTCGCTGGAACCCTTGTATCCTTTTTGTTTGCGGTGGTGGCCGGTGGCTCGCTCGCGTGGCATTTGTTTGGCTTCCTAGTAGTTCTTCTCGCAATAGTTGCCTGCGGCCAAATAGGGCCACTTTCGAGAGTGGTCATTACAAGAAAAGTGGCGCCTGGACCCTACTACGCCGGCGCCTGGGTGGATGTGTCTCTAACCGTGACTTCCACTAGGTGGCCCTGGCTACATATCATCCTCGTTGATCGCTTGGAGTCTGCCCTGGGTGAGGAGAAACATAGATTCATCATTACTACGGTAGGGAGGCGAGTGCAGACGATCAATTATCGGATAGTTGACCTACGACGCGGCTCGCTTGATTTCAAGGGCATTACGTTCACTGTTAGTGATTTTTTTGGCATCTTTCAACGATCAGTTCATGTCGACGGGGATGCCGTAAGTCTGCGCATCTGGCCTGCGGTTTTGCTTCTCAGTCAGACCGAACTCAGCAGCTACCTCTGGCATGGCGAGCAACTCAACTCGCGCCAAACTCGAGAGGAGTTAACCCACCTGCAAGGCATTCGTGAATACGTCGCAGGAGACCGCCTGTCGCATGTGCATTGGAGGACATCGGCGCACACAGGCGATTTCAAGGTAAAGCACTTCGAGCCGGAGAACAGGGCGGAGTTTATCGTCTTGCTGGACAGCACTAAGCACTTTACGCCTACCGATTGGGAACTCGCCGTCTCGATCGCTGCATCCTTGGCACACAAAGCGTGTCGTTCACAGTTGATGTTTCGTGTTGTCGCCCTCGATCAATCGCTCAATCGCGCTCCGCCCTCTACCGGTCCAGGTGCTCTGGCCAGGATGATGGACTTCTTGAGCACCCTTCCCTACTGCGGGCAGGTTCTTGTGGACTCGATCGAACCTACTCGTTATGGCCGACACGTGTTGGTGATTAGCACCGCCGAGCGCCGAACCGCATGGCAGAGTATGGCCGAATCCATCGTCATCGTCGGTAGCGGAGGCATAACCAGTCTCCGCGATTGGAGAACGAGTCTTGGCTCGATATCAGAGCGGCCGCGAGTTTTTCGATGAATAGGTCGCTCCTGCTCGGTTTGTGGGCAACCGCCCTGTTGTGGCCTTTTGTTCACTCTGCAGGTTATGTAGACGCATCCTTTCTGGCTCTAACACCCTTACTGCTAGAGCTGGCTGAACATTGGACGCATTGGATACTTCGAATAATCCATTGGGCCATCGTCCTCTATCTCCAGCTTTGTCTCGCCTGGGGGTACTGGGTCTCGCCTCGCGCGATAGAAGTGGCCTTTGGTACAGTTTCTCATCAGCTAACGCTGCTCCCACCGAACCGATGGAGTCATATCAGCGCTCACGTTGGGACACCTTTGATATTGGTTGTTTCCCTGTTGGGCTGGCTACTATTCCGAGCCTGCCAAAGCTATGGCCGGGTGCTGGCGCTTATGGTCGCAGGCGTCGTTCTGATCTGTGTCGCTCACACGCTCTGGGATCTACCGGCCGAACTTCCTCTCGCGAGTTTTCTCATCGTGGGTCTTATCATTATGATCATCGCCCACCATGGCGAATTTGGTGTAACCAGCCGCGACGTCACCCGAAGGACCGTTGTGAATATGGTGGCTGCGATCGCGGTTCTCGTTCCATTGGTAGTCGGATTCGAACTCCCTGCTCGTCCGCCGTTTGACATTGGAGGATTCCTTGCCGGTCATCTCACCTCCTTCGGCGCCGGTTCGGCTACAACCGGATATGGGGCCGGCATCACCGAGGTCGATCATTCCTTGGTGCCGAGCCAGGCCCCGGTATTCGTCGTACACATTGACGCTCCGTACTACTGGCAGGCTGCTACCTACAACACATTCAACGGATTAGGTTGGTCCAACAAAGGTCCATCATCCACCTTCGAGCAGCTTGCTGGCGGAAGTGATGTCCCAATCCTCAGTCCGTACTTTGAGGGAAACCATGACTTCCACGTCAGTGCTGCGATTTCAGATGTCGGGCCACATCCACTAACCAACCTCTTTTACACGGGTTCGCCACTCAAGTTTTCTGTCACTTCCACCGTGCATACGAGGTCAGGCCGCATCGAGGTGCAGGGTGTGCGAAGTTACACCGTAAGCGCCTTGGAACCTCTCTACAACTTGGCGAGTCTGAAAAGGCTTGCCAACGGTGTCGTTCCTCGGAACTTGAGGGTCGACCTAGAGCTTCCCTCGAACCTGTCTCCACGAGTAAACCAGTTGGCAAAGCGTCTCGCCTCAGGGACTAGTGGACCATTCAATGTTGCGATGCTGATCAAGCAATATCTCGATACTCACTACCGCTATTCATACCAGGTCGGCACGACCACCCACAATATTGTAAACGAATTCTTGTTCGTGGATCGGCAAGGCTACTGTGATCAATTCTCGACATCATTTATCAGGCTCTATTGACATTCATGTGGATAAACTCGCCCTTTCATAGGGTAACTTCAAGTCAATCGGTCCACAAGCTAGCATCACCAGTGCGAGGGTAGCCTTGGCGGAGTGAAACCCATACGAGCGGGCAATGATGGAGCGAACTTTGGTGTTGAGTCCCTCGACCCTTCCATTGGATACCCCAAGTCTGATGGAGGCAAGTATCCCGTCTCGATGAGTTCGGATGGTCTTTGAGAGTCGGATGAAACTCGATAGTCGTGAGCGTGAGGCTCGCTTGCACCAGTGATCGAGCATCTCATTCACCTCGTCGATCTCGAGGTCACCAGCAAAGATCGCCCGTAAGGACTCCTTCATCTCATAAGCTCGCCATAGGGCTCCCCCTCGTTGTTTGATGGCTAAGAGGGCTAGTCCTTGACGCTTGGTTAGGGTTCCTGGATTCTTCAACAGTGCCCACCGTGCCCCGGCGAACTTACGGGCAAAGGTAGGAGAGGGAAGCTTTCTCATCTCCCGCCAGAGATCCTTGCGTACCTCCTCTAGGGCCTCGGTTCCCAACTTAACCACATGAAATGGATCGAGACAGATTTGGACGTTAGGTGCCTTCTCGCGGAAGGCCTTGGCAAAGGCTGGACCGAGATCCATGGTGGCTGCTTTGATCTTGGCAATCCGTTCTTCACCCAGGTCATCGAAGAATTCATCTAGGCTCTTGGCACTTTTCCCCTCTGCCCCGTAGACGATCTTGCCCGTCTCGTGATTGGTGACAAGCGTTAAGTAGTTGTGGTGTTTGCGATAACTGATCTCGTCAACCCCGAGAATGAAGAGGTCATCAAGACGGTTGGGATCGAGCTCTTCAGTGACGACTCGTTCACAGATCGTTCCTACCGTACGA
>NZ_JXUW01000041.1 GCF_000949255.1 Ferrimicrobium acidiphilum DSM 19497
GGCGAGTTCACTAATTGCGACGCTTTCGGTCACACGAGGGGCAATGTCCCCCCCGATTCCGACTCGTCGCATGAAGGTGTGACACTCTAAGCAGCGTTGCTCTCCAAGAGAGCGCTCGCCGCAAGAATCGCACTCATAGACGGTGATCTCCCGACGTGACCGTGACTTGGCTACGGTGATATTCTCCCTATCCACACTGCGTCGTCTGCGATAGCCAAGAGAACGACAAGCATCTGGAGCAGTAGGTTCTCCTCCCTGATGAGGGGAAGCTATTCCCACAGACTGGGCACGTTATCGTGACGCTATCGTGACGCAACGGGGATTTGACTCCTGGTGACCCCACACTCGGGTGGAGTTGGTTGATTTCATTGACGCTGGACATGGTGACACTCCAATTCTTAGGCAGTTGTGCATTGCTGGACATGATGTGTGCTCTGGTGCGTTCTCGAGTCGCCATTGACAAACCCGATGCTCTCGCTGTTGCGCCTCAACGATGTACGCGTACTTCACCTTGAACCAGCCACCCTTGGAGGGCAGTGATGTGCGTGCAGTTTTGGTGTCCGCTACCGTGCAATTATTTGGCCGCATCTATGCATTATTGCATGGCCGCTAACACATATAACTGTCAAGCTAGACCTATCCATACTTCTGGACATGACTAGCAATGGCGCTGATAAAACAGACGTGCTTGTTCATTAAGGTCCTGGACATGATGTGGAACTTCGGCTATACCACCATTGGATAGTTGCGTGTCGATTCAGGGGTAGCAATGACGCGGCAGGCACAACTACGACAAAGCAAATGGTCCCGACTGCACCCTTGCAGGTGCCGATCGCCTTCACCAAGGGCATCGCGTTAGGTTGCGGATGCAGTGCTTGTTCTCAGGGCTGTTCACTAAGTCGTTGTGGAGCCGCGCACACAATCGCATAGTCAAACTCGCGAGATCGGTCAACCTCAGACACCCGCGTCACTTGCTCTTCAGAAATACCAAGACCGCAGATAAGATCTTCTCTCTGATAGGAGAGTGTCTCAAAACCGATCTCTCAAGCAGGCGACGGAAAGAGTTAGACTCCTCCCAAGACGACGCTGTCGAAGAAAACCCCCGGAAAGCAAAAGGAACCTCTTCATGTGTTTTGCCCTGATACGCCGGAGAAGAACCGTCATTTCCGTAAGGAGAATGAGCAGCTCGCATTCGTGTAAGGAATTCTTGAGACAATTTTTGCACTTTCACGGATCAAGGAGATGCCGCGACAGCTGATCTATCAGTTCATCGACACCCGTCAAGGCTTAATTCCCGATCAAGATCCTGTGCTCGGTCTGTCATGTCTCGCGGTCGGCCTACTACGGCTGGTGCGATAGAAAGGAGAGGTACGAGGAGTCGGCCAAAGCGAGTGATACGCTCAAAAAGCGCGGGTGGCCTTTCTGAGCAATCGGAGTTTCTGTGGAGCTCCCAAGGTCCGCGGAGAAACTCTGGCGAGAACGGCATTGACGTCTCATGTGCAACTCCCGGGTCGACTGATGACCGAACTCCGTATCCACTTCGGCTATGGGCAGACCCAAGACCGTCACGACCAGAGCCGACGGGCACGCTAGAAAGAGAACCCACCAAGGTGTTCGAGGAACTTCACGGTCGATGCGATGGACACTCAACTGTTCATCGACGCCTTGCACCAGGCCAATACAACACGAGGTATGGTCTTATTACCGACTAGTAGTTCCGATACTGATCATGGCTCGAAAGCACACAAATAAGGAGTTCACAGAGATTTTAGCGCCCTCGAGGATGCCACAGTCGATTCCGAAGAGTCGAGAACTCGTCTACCAAACGGACCTTACCACACGAGAGGAGGTGCGACTCGAAATCTTCGATTGGATCCAATGGTACAACCGGAAACGACGGCATTGGAGGAGTCGGCTACAAATATCACCGATTCAGTCCGAACAAGCCGCTAAATTGCAAGCGGTATAGCTAAGCGGAGTTCTGTCTGTCATTTGGTTAGCAATTACACTAGCTCTTGCGTCCACTGAAGTGAAGTTGCCCACCACCGATGAATGGGAGAGTTGATCCATATGAGTATCATATGGAGCCGATCTTACAAGCTTTCTAAAAGCAAGGCGATCAGCTACAAGCTAAGAACCGGAGGCCAACAATATCAACGAAATATTTCGTTGATATGATGCGCCCTCAAAGCGAACGCCCCGATCGATGCGGACTCACCATTATCATCAAGCGGAAGACCTTTCACCTTGGGACGTACAGTCTCCTTTGAATAAACCCAAATAGGACGACTGGAGTTGGTTGACTACAAGCGCTTTAACCATAAAGCAAAGCTGGTGGTTAACGTACGCTTCGAATGAAAACTGCGTTTTGAGGTGCCAGTGCTTTAACGCCCACATATGTGCCAAAAGAGATAGGTCCGAGGCGACTAATCCGGGGTCAACCCGTACGAACTTTCCGAGCTCCATGCCCTCTTCGATGCAGTCCGAAAAGTACGAATTTGTCTCAAGCTCCAAACTCATCAGTCGTTCGCGCCCTTCACGGGTTAAGCTCTTGCTCTCCTGGTACGCGAGGAGTGCGGCAGCCCGGTGATTATCGACGACGTGACAATAAGCGCGGAACCCAGCGGCGAGTCGCTCCACTGGATCTTCTACTTTTTCCATTGCTGCTGGAACTTCGCCTCGATAAGCCTCGATAATCTGCGAGACAATCAAAAGCAGTATATCCTCTTTGGCAGAGACATACTGATAAATTGTTCCGACACTGACATCAGCCTCTCGTGCTATGTCAGAGACGAGCATGCGATCGAAGGTCGTCGTCGCCATCAACCGCGTTGCGGCGCCCAGAATCTGCTCTAATCGCCATTCGACTCTTGCAGCACGAATGGCATCCAACCCGCTTACATTTACCTTCGACGTAGCATCTTCACTCATTCAGATGTCTTCCTTTCCAGGATGGTTTCCTCCGTAGCCTCTCGACTTGTTAACTTTCCTGCCCTCCATTAAGGACTGCATCAGCGTTCCGCCACGGCGTTGGTGTTCGCACCGGATTCACTAGGTATCGCGACGACTTCATTATGACCATCTCCACTGTCGCGGCATAGTCACTGCTTGATCGCCAATGCTAACTAACTCATCTGTTCCTGCTAGTAGTCGCGCCATCTGGGCATCTCTCATTAGCCGCTCAACGGGATAGTCCTTGATGAATCCATAGCCACCATGCAACTGAGCTGCGTCAGTAGAGGTTTGCACCGCGCTCACAGCTGCCACCCACTTTGCCATCGTACTCAACGTGGCAACCGACTCACGCGCACCCCTTTTCGAGTTGTTCAACAACTCTGCCACTCTACTTGTCAAGGCCCGGGATGCCTCCAGCCTAGCGATCATCATTCCCAGGAGCACCTTGGTGCTCTGGAAAGATCCTATCGGAACACCGAATTGCATACGTTCACCTACATACGTCTGGGCATAATCCAACGACGCGCTGGAGATACCATTTGCCAAAGCAGCGAATGCAGCGTTCCTTATTCCTTGCAGCAATGCTATCGCAGACGGATCCCTTGAGAGTACATCGCGGTCAGTCAATCTACGGTTTCGGAATTCGACAGTATGCAGCGACAGCCCACGAAGGCCTAAGTCTGCCTGATCGGGCAGCAATATCACACTTTCCTCGTGCGCCGAGTCACCCAGATCAAGCCCAAGTAGAACGGGTCCGACCTCGGTTTGTCCTACAGCAACAAGCAGGTACCCCGTATGCAAGCCGTACTGGGGCACCCAATTAAGTAACCCATTCACGTAAAGAGTTCCACCCACCTCGGTCACCTTTAGCTCTTGCCCTAGCAACGAATCCGAGACAGACCATACAGAGAGCAGTTCCCCGGTCGCCAGTCGGCCCAGCTCATCTGACCTTCTTGAGTCGGACTTACTTGATGTAAGTGCCCGAACTCCCAGCAGATTCATCGCGGCAATAGAAGCAACGGCCCCGCTAGCCGTTGCCAGGGCATCGATGGCGGTTATGACTTGGGATACCGTACCGCCAGCCCCACCACAGTCACCTGGGACCGCCATCGCATGAAACCCAGTCTCAACAAGCTTCTGATAGACATCTTCGGGGATATTTTCTGTCTCATCGATACGACCAGCAGAACCGTTGAGACTTTCCACAACAAAGCGCCGTAGCCCTTCCTTGAGCAATTGCGCGTCCTTCTCATCCTGACTTGCTTCGTACATGCCCTCTCGCCTCCGCTTCTTCTCTATACGACCCCCTCAAGGCAATGATCCAACGATGACACTTTGTTAATCTCACCGCATGGTACCCACAACTACCTTTAGGGAGCTACCGCCCTCATGACGCTTCGATATTCCTCAAGCTCTCCGTAAGCTGTTACTGGAACAACGATCGGCGTAATACCAAGTCGCTCCAGACTGTTCAACCGCTCTCGACAGTAGGTGGCGTTCCCCACAACCGCCACATCCCTGACAAAATCGGCATCCAGCGTCTTGGCAATCTCGTTTATTCCCACATCTACCCCATACTCGACAGCCCTCAGCCCGCAAGAGAGTAGCCAGCTTCGATACTCTCGAACTTGGCAGTACGAGGCGATCTCCCGTCGCAAACGGGCCTCTGCGAATCCATCACTATCTTGGACCGCTAGATGTACAAAAGTCACCGACTCGAAACCGTCTCGATGGGCAGAAAACTCGCTCACAACCATCTCTGCCAACGACGCAGGAAGGAAATTCAGGATTACCCCGTCGCCTACCTCCCGAGCGAGCGCTCTCATGGCTGGTCCGAGTGCGGCTACGTAAATGGGCGGAGCAACATCTGGCGGACGGTCGAGCCGGAATCCCGTCGAATTAGCGTCGTTTCCTCGATAATCGGTCACGGTACCTAAAAATCCCTGTCTAACAATTGCGATTGTGTCTCGCATTGCCGACAACGGGTGTTTGTATTCTCTTCCGTGCCATTCCCTCACTATCGTTGGAGTGGAAACTCCTATTCCAAGTATCGCCCGTCCCATCGTCAAATCCGCAATTGTGCTCGCCGCCATCGCAAGAAGTGCAGGTGATCTGGTAAAAATCGGAACGATCCCCGTTCCCACTCGAATCCGCGTTGTGTTGAAAGCAATGGCACCTAGAATCGCGAATGCGTCATTGCTGGCCACCTCCGGGGCCCAGATCGAGTCATAACCCAACTTCTCAGCCTCCATTGCAGTCAAAACGGCCTCTCGCGGTGAACATCCTCTGCTAGGCAGCAGCAGACCTCTTATCACGGTACCCTCCACCAAGTTGAGAGTTCTGACCTCGGCTGCACCCAGTTACGCATGTCACATTTCGTGAAAGTCCACGCCACGAAGACCTCTCATTACTGCATTTCTCTGGATCTGGTTCGCACCCTCGAATATTTGAAGTACTTTGGCGTCACGAAAGTATCGTTGCAACCGAGCGCCTGGCATCACAGCCGCCCGACCACCAAGGCGAACTGCCTCGGAAGCGACAGCCATGGCAGTATCGCTGCAAAAGGTCTTCACGGCCGCTGCTTCCCACATCGGAGGAAGCTTCCCTGTCCTGTCTGCACGATGCGCGACATCGTAGAGGTACGACCGTGCAGCACATACCTTGATCAGGATATCGGCGATCGCGTGCCCTCTAGCCTGCTCGCCATCGACAAGAACGCGAACAGCATCTTCATCAGGGACTTCTATGTCACGCAGCGTCTCGTAGACTCCACGAGCGACACCGACACTCACCGCCCCGATAAGTGGGCGACTCCACTGTAGGGTATTCAGCGCGAGCTTTACACCGTCACCGACCTCCCCGACAAGAGCAGTTCCCGGGACACGAACGCTCTCAAAAACGAGGTCTCCTGTGGGGGAGGCTCGGAGGCCCATCTTGCTTTCAAGTCTCGACACCGAAACCCCGGGTTCATCTGCTGACACTACAAAAGCGCTTAAGGAGCGCGACCCTCGCTCGGCATTCGTACGCGCAAAGACCAAATAGTTCGTTGCCATCCCAACATTGCTGATAAAGCGCTTCGTCCCATTAATAACGAAGTCGTCCCCATCTCGCTCGGCTGTCGTCACCATTCCCATGATGTCTGTACCCGCATCTGGCTCGGTTAGACCCCAGCCCCAGACTACTCCTCCTCGCATGGGTTCCACGAGGTCCTGCGCCGAGATCATTCCGGACAGAAGCAACGTATGTGCAACAGTGAGCTGACTCTGCACCAGAACCGCGCTCGAAGTGCATCGTGCCGCTAAAGCCTCAATCCATCTACACTGTAAGGCCAGGCTAGTGTCCTCGTCATCGCTACCGTGAACGCTTTCCCACACGTGGAGTTGTTTAAGCAACGCTATAACTTCAGGAGCAAAGCGTTCCTGCAAATCCATCTGTTCGGAGTACTCAGCGAGCATTGCTCCCACCGCCTCTGCACGCTCCACGTTGTCGATCCAGACCGCCCGAAGTGCTCCATAATCCATCTTCATCTCCCGGGATTTCGCTCTGGTCCGTGGGCCTCAAGCTGGCCGCTTCGCTGCGACTCTACTACCCACTCGCGCAGTTTGTACTTCTGGATCTTTCCCAACGCGTTGTAGGGCATCTCTCGGACAACTTTCAAGTACTCCGGCCAGTACACCTTGGCGACACCTGCTCTCTCAAGAAAACCACTTACGGTCTCTAAAGTGACAGTCGCGCCGTCTTCGGGAACCACCACCACGCACGCTTTCTCTCCCAAACGAGAATCTGGCACCGCTACAACCGCGACATCTTGTAATAGAGGATGCGAAAAAAGAACAGCCTCAATGTCCGCAACAGGAATGTTCTCACCGCCTCGAAGAATCAAGTCCTTTGAGCGACCAACTACTCGGAGATGGCCATCCGCTTCTATGCGCACCAAATCACCGGTAGCAAACCAACCCTCGTCATCAAAGGCGGCGGCCGAAAGTTCGGGACGACACACGTAGCCCAACATCTGGGATGCTCCTCGTACCTTTAGCTCGCCTACCCCGTCGGAAGTGGCCTCAGCTGTAGTGACTGGGTTATCTACCCTCAACTCCATCCACGGTGCAGCCAGCCCGTCCGACTCCGCCGCTGCGAGACGAGGCTCGTTCGGATGTGTACAGGTCACGGCCCCGTTCTCCGTCATACCCCAAACCGCCATTACGCGCGCCGACAAGATTTCCCAAGCTTCCACCACTACTGTCGGCGGTATGGCGGCACCACCACAAACGAGATATCGGAGACTTGAGAGATCACGTGGCCTTCTCCGCTGGGATCGGATAAGGTCTACGATGAATGTCGTGGTAACAAAAGACCAAGTTGCTCTCTCTCGCTCAATCACCTCAAGGGCGATATCGGGATCCCACACATCCTGATATACCGCCTTCATACCAAGCATAAGTGGTGTCATACATCCATAGATCAGCCCTGTAGAGTGGCCAACCGTGGAGGGCATAAACACCACATCATCCTCGCCTAAGCCAAGGATCTCCCAAATCGCCCGCGATCGAGCAAATTCAGTATTATGAGTATGCCCTACGCCTTTTGGTTCTCCTGTAGTTCCAGACGTAAATAGTATCTCTGCAACTTGGTCTGGATCGGGAGCACACTGATCCAGATGCACTTTTTGGTCAAGCTCCCAATCCTGTCCTAGAATCTCTCGCTCGAACGAAATCACATCACTTGAGTTACCCCCTCCAATCGAGATTATCGGAACACCTGGCGCTACTTCTCTAATCATTTCAACGTGGTTAAATCCACGAAACACTTCAGGAACGACGCAGATCTTGCTGTCCACTAAACCAGTGATGAACCTCACATCTCTTGCACGATGGACGGGAATAATTGGATTCAAGACCGCCCCAATGCGGAATGTAGCCATTGCTACTACGGCAAATTGCCACCAATTGGGGAGCTGTACCGTCACGACATCACAAGGCTCCACTCCTCGCCCGACGAATGCTCCCGCTACGCGTTCGACTAAACGACTCATCTCGCCGTAGTGCAATATATGCGACTGACCTGACTCCGAGATGTACGTCACGACAGCCACCTTATCTGGAAGTCGCCTGGCCGTCTCAGCAAAGTCCTCCCATGCAGTTCTCGAACGCCACCAACCCCGTCGGTAAAAATCCAGACGCCGAGCCTCACTTATCGAGATCTCGAATTTATCATATGTGCGCCTGGCTTGGTCGCCAAGCGGTGGAACACTAGGGCGGCTCTCGCCCAGTGCGCTACCTCGTCTGCTCCTGCTAGCTGCCATTTAATCCCCCTGCGATGCTACCCGTACCAGCCAAGTCATTACTCACTACCGCCCCTTCCACGTAGGCGCGCGCTTTTCTGAAAACGCCTTGTAAAACTCCGCATAATCCTCGGTCGTCATGAGGAGCGCCTGTGTCATCGCCTCGAGCTCGAGGGCGCCAGACAGCGACATGTCTAGCTCACGAGAGAGGAGCGCCTTTGTCTGAGCGTAGGCAAAGGCTGGCCCCTCAACCAAGCGATGTACTAGGGCATTAAGTTGGCTCTCAATCTCCTCATCTTCCACCAAGACAGAGACCAGACCAAACTTATCCGCTACCTCTGCACTAATTGTGTCACCCAGCATGAGCAGCTGAGTGGCCCTCCCAAGGCCAATCAATCTCGGCAACAGGTACGCGGATCCCATATCCGCTCCGGCTAGACCAACCTTCGTAAACAAAAAGGCAAACTTGCCAGATCGCGAGACAATACGAAAGTCCGAGGCCAAGGCCAGTACGGAGCCGGCACCGGCGGCTATCCCGTGAATGACTGCAACGATCGGTACTGGGCATTCGCGCATGGCTTTCACAACCTCTCCAGTCATACGTGTGAAGTCGAGCAATTCATGAGAGTGCATCTTCAATAGTTCGCCGATGATCTCATGGACGTCTCCACCTGAGGAGAATGCCGTGCCTTCTCCGCGGAGAACAATCACCCGTACATCTCCACGACTTGGAATTTCATGCAAGAGATCCCGAAGATCGGCGTAACCCTCAAATGTCAGTGCATTCAACTTATCTGGACGAGTAAAGGTAATGTTTGCTACCTGATCTGCGACATTAAAGCGAAACTGGGTTGACTCCTGAGTAAACGGGATGGAACCACGAAATGGACTCATAACTACACTCCTCATAATCGAACTAATCAGACGGAATTCCCGTCGCACCACTATCTACAACACTCATTAACGAACGACTAATAATATCTAACTGCACCTCCGAGGCACCTTCGTAGATCCGAGTCGCCCTGACTTCACGTAGGAGGTGCTCAAGAAGATGGCCGCGAACAAGCCCCCGAGCACCACAGATCTGAACAGCATGATCTATAACATCTTGAGCCGCCTCGGTTGCGTACAACTTTGCCATCGCGGACATCTTGGTCACCTCACTCCGCTCTAAACCCATGTCGTATGCGATAGCAGCACGATATACCAGCAGACGTGCTGCTTCGAGATTCATAGCCATCTTCGCCAGAGAATGCGATACGGACTGAAGGCTCACCAGGCTGTTACCAAAGGCCATGCGCGTTGAACTGTACTTAATCGCCTCTTCGAGCCCCGCTTGTCCCATCCCGATAGCAAACGCACCTACGCTAGGACGGAAAAGATCTAATGTGCGCATTGCGACCTGAAAACCTTGATTGAACTCGCCGAGCATCTCATGCTCCTCGACTCGTACCCCTTCGAAGACAAGAGATCCAATGGGATGCGGCGCGAGTAAATCGATGTGGGTCCCAGACAGCCCTTTCCTCTGTCCAGGGACAGCAAAGGCGGTAATCCCTCGTGGCCCTGCTCCCGTCTCCGTTCGGGCGAATACGGTGTATACATCAGCCTCAGGAGCATTAGATATCCACGTTTTTTCACCAGTAAGTCTCCAACCCTGCCCATCTGGCACCGCGTGTAACGCTAGACTTCCCGCATCCGAACCAGCACCTGCCTCACTTAAGGCGAAAGCCGCTACCGCCGACCCACTAGTAATAGCCGGGATCCAGGTGTCCTGCACTTTCCTGGCTCCATAGCGTAAGATCGGATATCCGCCCAGACCTTGCAAAGCGAAGGCAGTCTCGCACTCTGTACTGACGTAGGCAAGAGCCTCTCGAATAAGACACAACTCTAGAGCCTTACTCGAACCTTGATAGCCATCACCCTCTACCTTGGGAAACAGGTACTCCAGCAACCCGAGTCTGCCCATCTCTGAGACGAGATCCCGGTTCACTCGCCCGTCGTCTGCTCTTTCACACAGCGGGACAAGACTGTCCCTCGCCAGCGCTCGTATCGATGCCTGATGTGCCTTCTCACGCTCATTGAGGCCGAACCTATCATTAGCTTGGTCGGAGAATTCTTTCACGATCACCACCGTTAATCGACCATAGTCAATCCGCCGCTGACGCTCAGAACTTGACCCGTTACGTACGAAGCGCGTTGGGACGCAAGGAAAACGATCACATTTGCGACCTCCTCTGGCTCGCCCAGCCTCTTAAGGGGAATTGCACGAACGAGGGCTGCCTGGATCTTCTCTGGCTGGAGATGGAACAACGGAGTATCCGTCGGCCCGGGGGCAACGCAATTTACATTGATCGAGTAGCGAGCCATCTCCCGAGCTAGGGATTTCGTAAACGCTACGACACCTCCTTTGGAGGCTGCATAAACGGTCTCGCCAAGACTACCGACTCGGCCAGCGTCGCTCGAAACGTTCACTACCCATCCCGATTTACCGGACTCTACTAGAGGCCCCAAGTACTCCCTACACATGTAGATACAGCCGAGAAGGTTAAGGGATACAACGTGCTCAATGAACTCCGGATTGTTCTCCAGAAAAGGCTGCCCGACATTCCAACCGGCGCAATTCACAACGATATCACACAGGCCCATGGAGCGACTGGTCGACGCTTGCAACTCTCTGATGCTCTCAAGACTGGTAACGTCGACCTCAAAGGCTTCTGCATGCCCGTCGACCTTGTTAATCAGCTCTACTGTCTCGTCGCTTGCACTCGCATTGATGTCGGCCACCGCCACTTGCGCACCAGCCTCTGCCATAATTCCAGCAACCTTCCGGCCAATCCCGGACCCAGCTCCCGTCACCACCGCGACGTGTCCTGATAGATCTATATTCATCTTGTACCTACTTCCTCTCACTGACGAACTGATTCAATCGGTTGCGTGTCGACTGCGTTCCGTGAAGCACTCTTTGCTCGGCGGTCTCAGTCAAATAACCGATCGCACTGTTATACCTCTCCACGCTCCTTTTAATAGCACTCTGTGCCGGACCAGCAACGTCCACAATGGCCGCGACCACTTCTTCCGTTTTCGCGTCAAGCTCCTCCGCTGGCACACACCAGTCCACGATCCCCCATCGCTCTGCAACGTCGCCGTCGATTAGCTCTCCAGTCAACATCATTCTGAGAGCCCGCCCTCTGCCGGCCAAACGAGTCAACCGTTGCGTTCCGCCACCCCCCGGTAACAACCCCAACCGGACTTCCGGTAAACCCAATCGGGCACTCGTGGTCGCGATACGCAAATCACACGCCAACGCGAACTCCAAACCGCCGCCCACTACCGCACCCTGGAGCACGGCGAGCGTTGGTACCGGCACCTGTTCCCATTCAAAATTCACACGTTGAATTCTGCTGACAAATGCATCCAAACGTTGGAACTCACCGCTCTCAAGAGCAGCGACCATAACCTTGATATCAGCACCAGCTGAAAAATGCGGGCCCTTGGATCTCACCACAACCACCGACAGGTCGGCCTTTTTTATGACGTCGATAGCATCTTCCATAAGCTCCAACTGTTGATCATCCCACGCATTCACAGGAGGTCGGTCCAGAACCACAGTACCCACCGAGTTCTCGATTGTCAGCTGCATCACGTCAGTCTCCCTTCAACTCTATTGACTCCTCATTCATACCGATTGAACCCTCCCTCACTTCTATAATAGGCTATCATACTGCTCCGATTGCTCCAATACAACCCTGCAATTCTCGACCACAGACACAACCCCCACATCATCCCACTCAACATATTTAACAATCCGTTGGTGGGACAATCCCCCTCTATGTCTATATAGCTCAAGTGATAAGAACCGTTCGCCGTATACCGATTCATCCCGATATCCAATTCAGATACCGCACTGGAGATGCTGCTCGTTTTGGCGACGACATGCTTGGGCGCTCACCATCTGACCTACGACCTGACGACTGCATTACTGACATGGACCATTACAGCACCGCCTGCATACACTGGGAGATAACCGGCGAATAAAAACGTCATATATCGCCTTATCGACATTCCAGCTCTCGTACAGCGATAATCGCATATATCTATACTCCCTCCATCCACTCACGCACAACTTCCTCTGCACTGCAAAATACGACAGGTTGTATCTTCGGGGAAGAGCGACCAAAGCGTGGAGCAGGAGCCGGCTGCAGGTCCTCATCAACCCTTGTGTACATCTCACGCGCGAGCACGTGAGTATTCAATGGAACATCAGCTACCGGGACAACTGCGGTAACACAGGCTTCGACCCCACGAAAACGCGCTTCCCATTCAGACGCGCTCGCAGAACGGAATATTACGGCAAAGCGATCTCTAATATATGGCCATCTTTCTGAGTCATACTGCGAAGCGGGATCGATGTCGTGGAGTTCCAGTGTTGCAAGTAGATTCCGAAAAAACTTGGGTTCCATGGCGGCAACCGCCATATATGCCCGATCTTGAGTCTCATAGACATCGTAAAATGGCGCACCACCATCATAGACATTCGAACCACGCTGAAAGCGCCAATTCCCAGCCTCAGCACGGGACAAGACGTCCCCCAACATTAGCCCAAGTCCATCTACCATCGCCGCGTCAACTACCTGACCCCTACCAGAATATGACCTCTCATATATAGCGGCAAGAAGACCATAGGCCATCAAGAAACCCCCCGCACCGTAATCAGCGATATAATTCAGCGGGACAACAGGTGGATCTCCATCCCTTCCAATTGTATCGAGGATACCGGAAAGCGCCAAATAATTAAGATCATGGCCAGGCTCCTGAGACAGAGGGCCGTCGCGCCCCCAGCCGGTAATTCGACCGTAAATTAACCGACTATTGTACAGATCGCACGTCGCTGGACCGAGCCCCAGGCGTTCCATGACACCCGGACGGAATCCCTCCACCAGAATGTCGGCATGCGTGATTAGATCAAGGGCAATATTCACTCCTCCCGGGGAGTGAAGATCAAGAGTTACTCGGCGCCGCCCTCGTAACAAAACGTTCCTTGAATCCATTTCGTCGAAGCCAGGCCGATCTATCCGCACTACGTCTGCACCTAGATCGCTCAGCAGCATGCAGCAGAAAGGACCGGGACCAATACCTCCAAACTCCACGACTCTGACACCCCGGAGCGGACCTCCAGTTAAACCTCGCACACCCTGCCCTTTCAAAATTTCCCTCCCACCTCACATGTCCGTCTTCCAATGTTCCATCTGCACCAGCGAGGTCCTATCCATCGCGGTGTGACTGCCAAATCACTTTGCCGATTTCGCTCTTCCGATGCCGACAAGGTGAGAGAATCCGAATCCGGCCAGCACGATCAGCCCGCCGGGAAACCAATACTGCCAGGCTTGGCTCAAATTGAGAAAGGAGAGGACGCCGTCGAGCTGTGAAAGTAGTATTGCCCCCAAGGCGGCGCCAATAAAAGATCCTCGTCCACCGTAGACACTAGCCCCACCGAGGACGACTGCCGCAATCGCATCAAGAGAGTAGTTGATACCCACCGACGGATCGCCTATCCCTACCTGTGCGTAGAGCAAAATTCCCGCCAAGACTGCCATCACCGCTGAGATCACGTAGGCGTAGAGAACCACTCTACCCACACGGACTCCCACCCTATGGCTTGAGCGGGCATTTGAACCGACCGCTCGCAGGGCCATGCCAAACCGTGTCCTGCGTAAAGCGATCTCCCAAGCGACAGTTGCCCCAATGGCTATCAAAAACACCACCGGGATAGGGCCAAGTGCTACGTTAAAAAGAGACACAAATCCGGTACTCGCGCTCCCTCCTGGAGTTGGGCGCATGATTAGGGCTACACCCTGCAAACCAATGTAGGTTATGACGGTGGTAATGATCGGCGCGAGCTTAAGAACCCGTATTAGTAACGTATGAAACAGGCCAACCGCCAATCCTATGCATAAGACTGCAACCACCCCTAGGAGTTGGCTCTCTAAATTGTTCGCGCTGCTCTCGAAGAACGACATTACCACGATCGTCACTGCCATGAGCGGTCCCACGGCCAAATCGATCCCTCCCGTCAGGAGCGGTGCCAACTCGCCCAGTGACACGAGCACGAGGATGGCAGCTAGGAAGAAGACACTCTGCAAGTTGTAGGAGGACAAGTAGCTCGACGCGGACAACGATGTGACCGCTCCCACTACGACGATCGCGACTAGTAACATTAGGGACGCAATCGTTCCCCCCGAAAGCCATCTCACAAGTCGCGTTCCCGACCTCACTGCCGCCGGTCCCACGTCCTTCGTAACCACATTTGACCTGGCAGTCATCGCTTGGCCGGTGATCGCTTGGCCGGTGATCGCTTGGCCAACAAGCTCCGCAGCAATCTGTCCGCGAGAGAATACCAAGACCCTATCGCAGAGCTGGGCCAGCTCCGCGGTGTCGGACGAGACCACAACGATGGCGACTCCTCGATCCGCAAGGGACCGCAAGAGTTCGTAAATCTCCAAGCGACTCGCGATATCGATCCCCTGAGTTGGCTCATCACAAAGTAGGACGCCAGGATCGACAAGAAGGGCTCGCGAAAACACCACTTTCTGTTGGCTTCCCCCAGACAAGGCATCGATAGTTGCGTTGTGACCCGGCATCCGCACGGAGAGTCTGCTGAGAGCCACGTTAGCCACGTCTCGCTCCTCTTTAGGATTCACAAAGCCAAGACTCGCAAAAGACCGCAACGCTTCCGCAGTCGTATTCTTCCGCACCGAGAGACCGGGAAAGATTCCCTCACCTCCGCGGTCGTGGGAAATATAGACCAGCCCAGCCTTGCGAACCTTGGACGGTCGCCTCCGCAACTCCCTTCCTTGATAAATAACTCGGCCACCACTCTGTTCGAGTCCAGCCAGAACGCGGATCAGCTCGGTTTGCCCGTTGCCGACGGCTCCGCCGAGACCGAGAATCTCTCCCGCACGCACCTCAAAGTTGACACCGCCCAAGCGCCTGCTAGAGATATCTTCGCATCTCAGTATCACGTCACCGGGCGAGGTCGTCCTTGCTGGTAGCCCTGCAGCGAGCTGCCGCCCCGCGACAAGAGCGAGCATGTCCGCATCGCCGACAGACGGTACGTCAAATACCCCTTGCACTCTACCATCTCGTAATATCGTCACCTTGTCGGCGATTTCCCTGATTTCAGGAATACGGTGCGAGATATACAGGATAGCTACGCCCTGTGCTGCGAGATTCCTGATGATAGAGAACAACGTCATCGTCTCCGCCGTTCCCATCACAGCAGTCGGCTCATCGAGTATCAGCAGCTTCAGATCTATCGAGAGTGCCTTCGCGATCTCAAGCCACTCGCGGTCCACCGGCAACAGATCGGCAACCAACGCTCTTGGGTTGATCCGCGCATCGACAACAGAGATACGCTCTTCAGCCCACTCTATGAGGTTCCCTGACTCTGGCAAATGCTGTTTCGCAACGGCTAGAGCGAGATTCTCCCATACGCTCAGATCATCTAGCAGTGCAGGATTCTGATAGACAACTCCAACTCCATACTCATTCGCTACCGCAGGTGAAGCCTCGACCAAATCATGACCCGCTACTACTACGCGCCCTCCGTCCGCTCTAATATCTCCAGAAATGATCGACATCAACGTCGATTTCCCAGCCCCATTCTCGCCAAGAATAGCGTGAACTTGACCTGGTGCAACTGACATCGACACATCCTCTAGCACGGATACTCCGTCGTAGCTTTTGGACACTCGGGTCAACATCAGCGTATCACTTACTACCTCTGACTCCGCTACCGAGCTGGGATCTCTCACGCCTTGTTTGCCTTCTCACCCAAAGAGATCCAGTAGCTCAGCGGCTTCAAGATGCTCGAAGTAAGTGCCGACATCGGCAGACTCTTATCGCAGACTGGCCTAAGCGACCCTCCAGCCAGAGAGTTCTCATATAGTGGCAATTTGTAGGTCGATGGAACCTTGTAGTGCAATCCGTTCACGGCTGCAATTGCTTTTCGAACGGCAATCTGTGCCATCCAATTCCGGTTCGAACTCATAGCAAGTTGGAATGCATTCGATGTTCCTTTTGCCGCTTGCCAAGCGCACGCAAGACCGTTTGATTCCTGTCCGACGACATCGGGCAGCGGCCTCCCCGAATCTTTGAAGGCTTGAAGTGCGCCAAGCGTGGACTGACCATCGCCAGTAACAATCGCATTTATAGTCGTATTTGGATACTTGGCCAACAAGCCCGACATAACTGTCTGTGCAAGGGCAGGCTCCCAATTCGTCACGGGCCAAGTATTCACATTATACCCAGTAAGCAACTTAATCTTGGGATACTTCTTCAGTACAGATACCAGGCCAGTCATCTGGGCTACATCGATCGGGTTTCCTGGAGGACCTCCGAGATAGATTACGTTTCCGTGGCCGTGAAGCGCCTGCACCAGCCACTTGCCCCACTCAACTCCGTTGTACTCTGTGTTGTAGTTGACAAAGGTTACATAATCTTTAGGCGCCGAGCCGCCAGGGTTGACTGCGAAGGGAACAACCTTCACGCCATGCTGCGTCGCTGAAATAATCCCGGGAAGTTCGGCAGAAGGACTTGCATCTGGGACGGTGGCGATGGCATTTGCGCCCCGAGCTACCAAACTTGTCATTCCCGAAACTGCCTTTTGGACGCTGAAATCGGCATCCACAACCATCATCTTTTTCACCGAAGGGCACTCTTTGGCTGCGATCCTGGCCTGCGCCAATGACTCCTGCGACCAAGCGTTCGCTCCGTTGCCATCGAGATATCCTAAGGTGATTGGTTTCGGACCACACCAAGACGCGACTGCCGGACTTATCTTTGCCGAAGACTTAGTAGAACTGGTACTGCTTGAACTCGATCCGCACGCTGCCAACAGCAACGCGCTCGTGGCGGCGAGAAGACTCGCACGTCCAATTGTCCGGTGCGACGGCTTCAGCTTCCGACCCCGCGCACTCCCACTATGTACAACATCTACTCTCATCATTACGCTACCATCCTTCCGCATATCCGATTACCTATTCTTCCCATACTCCCTACCGAACTTCCACCTATATTGTCTCCGCGCTTTTCACTGAAATCGACGTACCAGCTTTCACCGGAGTGGCCCTCCGCCCAGCGCCAATACCGTCCCTCCTACCTTGTAATCTCTCTATAGATGACCGCCACTGCACAGTTCGAAAGCCCATGCCAAAAACTAGGATCAGGGCCTGGACGATGTCCTGTACCGCGCTAGTCGCCCCCAAGGTAAGCACAAGTTGGTCCAATTGCTGGAGAAAAAGGGCGCCAAGCACCGTCGCCACCGCACTCCCCGTACCCGCCCCGAGCAAGGTACCTCCAAGAGTGACTGCCACGATGGATGGCAGCAAGTAACTATTTCCCACCGTCAAGCTCGGAGTGGTCACGTAACCCGCAAGCAAAATGCCAGCGACCGTGTACCAAAGAGATGCCACTACATAAGCAAAAAGACGGTACCGAATGACATTGAAGCCGGCGGCTCTCGCTGTCGATGGGCTAGAACCCACCAGTTCGAATCTGCGGCCAACGAGCGTCCGCCGCATGAGCACAGTAATCACCGCCAACAAAGCGCCGACGACCCAGACGGTAACGGGAACACCGAGCATCCGAGCCGATACAAAAGTGGTAAGGTTTGCCGTCGCCGACGCCGCCAGCTGCCCCCCCGTATATTCATAGATAATGCCATACAAAATTGCATTGACGCCAAGAGTCGCTACCAACGGCGTTATACGCAGGATCGTGACGATCACACCATTAAATATCCCGATGAGAACACCTACTAGTAACACAAATAACAACGCCCCACCCAACTCACTGTTGCGTCCATCAGGAATCTGCGTCACTAACACTGCCGCCAACGACATCGTTCCTGGAACCGAAAGATCAAGCCCTCCTTGCTGCATCACGAACTGCTGGCCAACAGAGGCAAGGCCCAAAATCATCGCGAACGGGAGCATCGATAGCAATGCCGATTTACCCAAGCTCCCCGGTGCTATAAAAGGTGACGCGGCGAACAAGATTATGACAGCGATCCAGATCGCACCAAAACGCCCTAACCGATGTCCGGGCCACACCATCAAAAGCCACGTCTTGAGTTGTTTACTCAACTGCCGCACCCCCCCCCGGCCCGTTTGAATGACCCCTCATACTATTCGAATGAGGCCTAATTCATTCCCAATAATATCACACCAGTTTGGGGCACATTCCAAATCTTTTGGAATATCTACTTGAATTCTTCTTAAACTCTTCGCTTTCACACACCCAGAATGATTCAGTGCAAGCTGCGTCGTTCCGAGATGTCTAGACCTGCAAGACGATTGGTCTGCTAAGGTAGCTCGAGGCCAGCCACCACCCCTGACGGCTTTACGCGTGGCCCAAACATGATAATGCATATCCACCAGGGTCTTTACCTTCCAGAATCCGCCAAAAAGTGACGCGGCGTCACACTGTTGACTGCCCTTTGCCCCCGTGATCTTGAGAGACAAATTCATCTGCAACGTAACTCACCTTGGTATAGAGACACGAGGATCTGGTCAACAACCTGGTTTGAATCCGCGATCTGCATCGTTGACATGAACTCCTTCAGCCCCTCGATGAACTACTCGGGATGGCCGTCCCGGAGATGGTCGATCAAGATCCGATAGACCTCACTGGCGGCATCTCCCATGCCTGGATACATTCCAATAGCCATCCCCGCACGAGAGAAGTCAGATGGGCTGAGTGCATTGAGCCACTCAAGCCGCCAATCGAGCTTTGCCAGTATTGATTCGATGTTTTCCATGTCTCTCCTTTGCTCGCAGTGAACCTTCTACCCTTATGTATTACCCAGGAGAGGGGGACTCAAAAAAATTGGCATAACCCGAGCGACCCCGAGCACGACGTCTACCTAGACTCGATGCACAAGGCCAGCGCTGCGCCAGTTTCTTTGGTCAGCTTCTTGGGCCAGCCTTGTCTCTAGTAAGTAAGCGGCATTGCATCTTTGGGAACGGTCGTTCCAAAGAAATGAGATGACCGCGAGCGAGCCTGCGAATGCTCGCCTTCTACCTTGATGCGATGTAACGGATGGCAGGGCTAATTATCGAAGGCTGTCGGGCATCCTCCCGTTTATCTCCGAATTCGGCGCCCGGTTGACCCGTGCGGACACTCTTTAAGCGTTTCCACCCCAAGAGGCCGGTGCGCACCTATGACTATGGTTGACCTCTATCTGTTCTAGAAACACCGCGCTGAAATGCTCATATCCTCTGGTGAACCGTTGAAACGATGGATCATAGGTGCTATGACCCTCCAAACTGACCTCTGACCAGGATCACGCAGACATCCGTGATCCCCACTCCAGTATCGCGTCCGCCAGGTTTTGGATAACGCTCTCAATAAGACACCACCCTCGGGCCCCTAGCGAGTACAGGGGGTGGCTAGCGGATCAGTCCTTCACTCCAAAGCCCAGGGTCTTCTCCGGTCGTTGGTCTATATTCGTTCTGTTAATGACCTCCGTGAGTAGGCCGAGGCTAACTCGGGACTCTCCACATCTGCGTGCCCTTGCCAAGGCAGAGGTAAGGAGTTGTCGTTGTCGTCTCGGTGAGAACTCACCTATACGGTCGATCACCTCATCGGTAAAGGCCATCCCGTCATAGTCACGAAGGAGAGCGGTCACCACTGAGCTGGTAATGACACGACGTTGGCTTGGAGTAGGGCGTGAAAGTTTGAAGCTGAGAAAGCGACTCGCTAGTGGTGGATCGAGACGATCGCGCCGATTTGCGGTAGCGATCCAGATGATGTGGCTCACATCTATTGGGAGCGGAAAGCAACCATCGGCGAAGTACCTGGCCGACTCTGGCTCTAGCAGCGTGTGTAACGGAGAGAGAGGGTCTCCGTAGGCATGATGCATTGAGGCCTTGTCGATCTCATCCAAAGAGATGATCGGGCTCAAGTGGTGACTCGCGGCCATGGTAGTTAAGACGATCCCAGGTTGTGAGGTTGACCGATTCCACTCATGCCCTCATTATGGGGTGTAGCTGCGACACCTGTGGGTCGCCGTTGCCATACGCTGGATATGCAGATCAACCTTCACATCAGGCGATGCCAGACCCGTAACTTCGGATTAAGACACGAGGTCACGAGTCCACCAACGAAGCCAGTCGGCTCCAAACTTCAAGGCATCAAACACAAGATTCCCGCAGAACTCTGTCGAAGCGCCGACTGGTAGCGAGTTTTCCAAGACTCTTTGCACTCGGCGTCATCCCCGACGCGAACGCCGTCAGCCTCGCCGCATTCCTGGACGCCAATGTCGAGCCGGATAGTTGCGTTATCACTGACGGATGGTCGGCCTGCCCGAAGGGCACCCGGGGCCGCTACGCGCATAGGGGGACGTCAGTTGCCACCTCTGGTTTGCAGGCACACGAGGTGTTGCCGGCAGTGCACCAGTGCACCGGGTGTTCTCACTCGTCAAACGCTGGGTCATGGGAACGATGCAGGGCTCGGTCAGCCCTGAGCACGTGCAGGCCTACTTCGACGAGTGGGTGTTCCGATTTAACCGCGGGAACTCTCGCAGCCGAGGCCTGTTGTTCTACACACTCCTCGAACAAGCCGTGGCGGGTGAGCCTGTTACCCACCGGTCCCTGCGCAAGGCTGGAAGAACTCGGCCAGCACCATCTCCAGCGACTGCGGTCAGTGCCCGGCCGCCGAGTCTCCAGCTTGGAGAGTTGGGGCTGCCCTGGCGGCGGGCCTGAGTCCCCTACGGGCGGGTCATCCTACTGCATCGAGATGGAGACCCAATCTTTCGATATACCTCTTTGAGTGTTGAAAACTGCAATCTACAATTTGAGGCTCTATTGACATTCATGTGGATAAACTCGCCCTTTCATAGGGTAACTTCAAGTCAATCGGTCCACAAGCTAGCATCACCAGTGCGAGGGTAGCCTTGGCGGAGTGAAACCCATACGAGCGGGCAATGATGGAGCGAACTTTGGTGTTGAGTCCCTCGACCCTTCCATTGGATACCCCAAGTCTGATGGAGGCAAGTATCCCGTCTCGATGAGTTCGGATGGTCTTTGAGAGTCGGATGAAACTCGATAGTCGTGAGCGTGAGGCTCGCTTGCACCAGTGATCGAGCATCTCATTCACCTCGTCGATCTCGAGGTCACCAGCAAAGATCGCCCGTAAGGACTCCTTCATCTCATAAGCTCGCCATAGGGCTCCCCCTCGTTGTTTGATGGCTAAGAGGGCTAGTCCTTGACGCTTGGTTAGGGTTCCTGGATTCTTCAACAGTGCCCACCGTGCCCCGGCGAACTTACGGGCAAAGGTAGGAGAGGGAAGCTTTCTCATCTCCCGCCAGAGATCCTTGCGTACCTCCTCTAGGGCCTCGGTTCCCAACTTAACCACATGAAATGGATCGAGACAGATTTGGACGTTAGGTGCCTTCTCGCGGAAGGCCTTGGCAAAGGCTGGACCGAGATCCATGG
>NZ_JXUW01000042.1 GCF_000949255.1 Ferrimicrobium acidiphilum DSM 19497
AGAGATCGCACCGGAGAACACGTAGCTGAAGTTGAGTGCCAGTCCAAAGAAGGCGGCAATAGCAGTGAAGGCTCCAAGGACTAACAGGATCCCAATCGCAAACTCAGCAACGGCGTCCATACGAGCAACAAGCAGGTAGTGAGGAAGTACACCGTGACGGAGGATCGCTACCCACCAGCCGTAGGAGACCTGAGCATGGGGTCCCTTGGACTCAGCGATTGCACCGAGGACAAAGCCCTTCACGCCGAGGCCAGTCCTCCAGAAGGCAGCTGACTCAGCTCCCCAGAGCTTGGAGACACCTGCGTTGATCCACTCATAGCCAAGCCATAGTCGCACGATCAACCAGATCCACGAGGCCGCCTTGCCGGCGAAGACGTAGCGAGCGACTCTTGGCTCCTCGATAGTGGTGGTGTCTATGTACTTCGTACTCTTGGACTCTGTCTCTCTATGACCTATGATGCCAACCTTTGCCATGACGACTACTCCTTAGTCCCTTGCTCCAGCTTTGGAGCTAACTGTCGTTCTAGGCAGCCGAGTAGAGGGAGCACAGTGGCATTGGGCATCGGCGAGTAGGGACTTCGGTCCATAGGGGAAGGTGGCGGAGAGGGAGGGATTTGAACCCTCGGACCCGCATTACCAGGTCAACTCATTAGCAGTGAGTCCCATTCGGCCTCTCTGGCACCTCTCCGTAACCCACCATTGTAGAGCGAGTAGGTTCACCTCCGTGATCAGTTGCACGAAAATTCGCGAACTCTGGCTGGCAGAGCTCCAGCACGAAAGGTCGACGACCACTCCATGGCCGCTCAATTGAGTCCTCTGGGCAGACCAGCAGCAAGCAACATATCCCTCTAATTACAAGCCGCCAGCTATGACTTACTAACATCGTGAGTATGCAAGTCACAGTGCCGGAGCGTTTCGCCCACCTCGTTGAACACTTCCCGAAGCTACCGATCCTCGTTCAGCCATCAGGTCGGCCGTGGGACGATCGGATGGCAAAGACAACCTTCTTTGTCCCTGACTATATGTCTGGCCGTGCAGGGGTAGCCAATCTAGCCAAGATGCCGGCGCTTGAGGTGGTACAGATCCTGAGCGCTGGCGTCGACAACGTCCGCGATGCTATTCCTAACGGAGTAACGCTCTGCAACGCAAAGGGTGTCCATGACGCCGCAACAGCCGAGATGGCCGTGACGCTGACTCTGGCTTCGCTACGCGGACTCGGTCGCTTCCGCGATCTCCAACGCGAGGCTCGTTGGGACAACCAGAGCTTCTCATCGTTGGCCGACCGCAACGTGTTAGTCATAGGCTACGGATCGATCGGTGCCGCCATTGAGCAACGACTCAATGGCTTTGAGGCCCAGATCACCAGGGTTGCAAGGGTTGGCCGTGTCACTCCGGTGGTCTATGGTTTCGACGAGCTTGATGAGCTCATCCCTAAGGCTGACATCATCATTCTGATCGTTCCGTTGACCCAGCAGACCAAGGGAATGGTAAACGAACACTTCCTGGAACGGATGCACGACGGAGCCTTACTGGTCAACGTTGCTCGCGGGGCAGTTGTAGATACGCAGGCGCTCATCCGCACCTTGGCGACCGGGCGGATAGCCGCAGCGCTAGACGTCACCGATCCCGAACCACTTCCATCGACCTCACCGCTCTGGCAGATGGAGAACTGTCTTATCACCCCTCACGTTGGTGGCGACACCGACGCCTTCCATCGCCGGGCGGAGCAACTCCTTACTCGCAACATCGATCGCTACACCAAGGGTCTGCCGTTGCTCAATGTCATCAACGGCGAATACTAGCAAAGGTCAACGCTAGACATTTGATTTGAACTGTTGCCAGTCCAACCTCCGATTGTGCAACCTCCATCCATCCTCGGAGGGAGCCGCTACCACCCTGTTAACTAAGCACTCATGACACGATGCTGAACTAGGTTCAGCCCTCGGAATCGAATCCCGAGGCGCAACCTGGGTCAACGACAACCAACCGTTTGAGAGAGCCACCGCTACACCTTCGAAGCGCAGCCTAGTCCCACAGATAGTGGAGACCCATGCCGCCTCGGAATAGCCCTGCGCGACTAGTTTCGCTCTGCATCACCGATACCGGTAACGTTGCCGCCAACGTATCCAGTCGGCCAAACAATTAGCAGCGGATCAGCGAGTCTCTGCCTTGGATGCTCATCTCCCTCTTGGCTCCCAAGCGAGAGAATCGAGGATTGCCCGAACATCGTCAAGTGTCGTCAGTGGGTTCACGAAGCAGAAGCGCAACACCTTTTCACCATGATGCTCCGTCGGCAGTACAAAACCCACCCCATCACGGAGAGCCTGCATCGACCAACGATCATAGTGATCTGGGTCCCATCCATTTCGTCGAAACAAGACAACGGACAACTCGGGCTCCATAACCAGCTCAAGATACTCTCGGCGCTGAATCTCGGCAACCGTGGCTCGCGCAAGATCGATCGAAGACTGGATCCCCTCTTGATAACGCCGACTGCCATGGACCGCTAGCGAAAACCAAAAAGGGAGCCCACGTACGCGGCGGCTCAAATGGTAACCATAACTTGACGGGTTCCACTCTTCGGCCTTGTTAATGTCGTCGAGGTAGGCAGCCTCCTGTGTTAGCGCGTGCTTGGCATACTTGGGCTCACGGTAGAGTATTGCAGCGGCGTCAAACGGTGCAAACAACCACTTATGCGGGTCGATCACAAAGGAATCCGCAAACTCAATACCTTCGAATCGCCAACGCTCCTTGGAGGCAAGGGCCGCTCCGCCATAAGCACCATCGACATGCAACCAGAGATCGTTTTCGCGAGTGAACATACTCACCGATCGAAGATCATCTACCAAACCTGCATTCGTCGTTCCGGCGGTCGCGACCACCGCCACGATAGATCCACGCACCTCCTCGGATAGCTCTGACCAAACTTTCGCCAGGTTCTCTCCGGTCAACTTAGAATCGGGGCCGGTTGGAACGTAGATAACCTCGAGATCCATCAGACTCGCGGCCGAGGCGATAGATGAGTGAGCCTCATGCGAAGATAGAACTCGCCAACGATCGGGGCGTTGAAAGTCACGTCGCTCCTTCATCCGCTGGCGGGCTGCATGCAAACCCGAAAGGTTAGCCAACGATCCACCTGAGACGAAGGTGCCACCAGCAGAGGCGGGCATACCGGCTAGGTCCGCCAACCACCTCAGCGCTTCGTTTTCACAATGGACGGCACCGGCCGCCTCCAGCCACGAGGTTCCCGAGATGCAGGAGGCTGCTACCACCATGTCAAAGAGTACTGCTGCCTTCGTAGGAGCAACTGGAACAAATGCGAGGAAGCGAGGGTGGTCGCTCGATAGCGTTGCAGGGGCGTATCCCTCGATGAAGCGACGAAGAGCCTCCTCCCCACCTATGCCATCTTCGGTCACATTTGGTCCATACAACGCCTCGAGTTCAGCCTCGCTCTTTGGACCGTCGAGTGGTGGAGGTTGGAGGGCGACGCGCTCCAATGCATACTGGACAATTGCCTTCTCTAGCTGGAGCGTCTCCTCATCAAGACGGTGCACGGGTCCTCCTCTACGAATTTGAGCCAATGAGTGAGTTTATACGAAAGCTGGATAGGTTCCTAGTTTGCGCACAACGCTGTTACAATTGACTAGACGATACAGGTGGACCTGACCAAGGAGTTCCGATGCCCGCCTCAACCTCCACAACCTCTGGTGCACTTGACGAGGTGCTCTTCACACTCGGACAATCGCTCCGAAGGCTGCGCATCTCCATCGGAGATGAGTCCGACTTCGCCTATGCCATCGGTTCTGGGTTCTGGCAGCTTGTCCTGCTCGGCGAGCGCGGCGAGGAGCGGGTATCGGAGATCGCATCGGCACTCAACCTCGATATCTCGACCGTATCACGCCAACTCAAGCTCCTGCAATCGCGCGGTCTTATTGAGCGAGCTCCAGACAAGTCGGATGGACGAGTCTCTAAAGTGCGCCTCACGCCACTAGGCAAGAGTGTTCTCGATCAACTTGTTGAAGCGCGACTCGCGGTGATCAACGACGCGCTCACATCGTGGGACCAGACTGATATAGATGCCCTGATAGCCCTGCTTGACAGATTCTCGCGAGATCTCGGGGCCTCGTTGACCGATCCCGACATCTGTTCGGTGTCTCCACAAATTGGGCACGGTCCAGAGTCGCCTAATTGAGCGCGTGGCTAACGATACTCGATTAGCTTTCGTCTTCGGCGGAGGAGGAGCTCGTGGTGCCTGCCAGGTTGGCATGCTACGCGAGCTCCTCCAGCTCGGGATGGTGCCCGATCTCTTACTCGGAGTTTCGGTCGGTGCCCTCAATGCAGCCGTCTTCGGGGAACAACCGAATCTAGACGGCGTCAGAAAGCTGAGTGAACTTTGGCTCGAAGCACCATTACAGTCACTCTTCCCACGCAGGCGGACACTCCGCTATCTGAGTGATCGAGAGTCCGTCCACCCATCCTTTCCTCTGCGCAAGCTCATCACCGACAACCTCAGCATGCAAGACTTAGCCGACACAAAGGTCCCGCTACACGTCCTACTCGCCGACACTCACACTGGTGAAGAGTCCTGGTTCGACGAGGGCCCCATTGTCGACATCCTCTATGGCTCAGCCGCCATCCCAGGTGTCTTGCCACCGTTACGGCTAAGAGGTAGACGGTTCATCGATGGAGGCATGATTAACCCCAATCCAGTTCAGCACGCCGTTGAGCTCGGTGCCAGCAGAATCGTTCTGTTGCTCTGTGGATCGTTGACTCCCTCGTTTCACAGCAAGAGCCGACCGCTCGCGACGCTGCTGATGGGCTATACGCTCACCCAACTCTCACTCACCAAAATGGAGCTTGCCAATCTTCCAGAGTCGGTGTCGATCGTAGTTCTAGAGTGTGGAGCGGCCGACTCGATCGACGCTCTCGATTTTCGTCACAGCAACCTTCTGGTCACAGCGGGACAACGGAGCGTCGATCGCTCAAAGGAGCAGCTCAATCAACTTCTATAAGCTCTACAAGCTGCACATAGCGTTGATATAGGCGCTACTACTTATTAACTGTTGACATGTCTGGATACCGATCACCGGCCGTCACCCCAACTGGGAACGCACGCTCGATCTCCTCAAGTTCCGTCGCCTCCAGAGATATCTCTACACTCGCTGCGTTCTCAGCCAGACGATCCAAACTCCTCGTGCCCGGTATCGCCACGATGTCATCACCTTGAGCAAAGAGCCATGCAAGCGCAACTTGGGCAGGGGTGCAGCTCTTACGTGTCGCGATGTCACGAATGGTAGCAACGAGCTCAAGATTCTTAGCGAAGTTATCACCCTGGAAGCGTGGATGTCTGCGCCGAGTATCACTCTCATCGAGATCGTCAATGCTCTGAATGGCCCCGGTCAAGAAACCTCGACCGAGTGGAGAATAGGCTACAAGACCAATTCCGAGTTCTCTAAGCGTAGCTATAATCTCTGCCTCTGGGTCCCTCGTCCACAACGAATACTCGCTTTGGAGCGCACTGATCGGATGCACGACATGGGCCCGGCGAATCGTAGCCGCCGAGGCCTCGGAGAGCCCAAGATAGCGGACCTTTCCGGCTGCGACCAACTCTGCCATCGCTCCTACCGTCTCCTCGATAGGCACCTTGGTGTCAACGCGATGTTGATAGTAGAGGTCGATGACGTCCACACCTAAACGCTGCAGCGAAGCATCGCACGCTCGTCTGACATAGTCCGGGTCTCCGCTCACTCCGTGAAACTCTCCGTGCTCACCACGGACATTACCAAATTTTGTGGCTAAAACCACTTGATCTCGTCGTCCACGCAAGGCGCGACCAACCAACTGCTCGTTGGTGAACGGACCATACATGTCGGCTGTGTCGAGAAACGTGATTCCAAGTTCAATTGCTTGATGGATGACGTTGATCGACTGCGCATCGTTGGCGGGCCCGTAGAACTCGCTCATGCCCATGCAGCCGAGTCCCAACATCGATACCTGTAGACCCTGGTTCCCTAATTGTCGCTGTTCCATGGAATGCTCCTTTCGTCGTAGTTAACAGACTACCTGGTCAAGTGGTCATCTTCTTGTGGGCCACGACGAGCTTGAGCAGATTGGCATCCGCCTCCATTCTCAACAGGAGTAGCATGAATCCATGTTTGGGAACGCCAAGACGGCCGAAACTAGCTCTAATCGGATCTGGACCACTGAGCATCAACCGTCGGCAGAGAGCTAGGCACAGACTTTTGGGTCCCGTGCGCATCCTACTCGCGGCAGTCGGCGGAATCATCTACCTCGTCCTATCGCTCAACGTGATCCGTTCATTACTCGTGCCTCGGATCGATCGCTCCAACCTACTCCGCCTCGTTATTGGCACCCTTACCACACCCGGGCAACTCGCGCGCAAGCGAATCACTAACTACGAAATTCGTGATCGGCTGCTCGCCTATGAGGGTCCCGTCTCCCTCCTTCTCCTCCTGGGCGTCTGGGTCATGGGGTACATTCTCTCACTCGGACTTCTCATGTTTCCGGTGGTTCACAATCCCTTTGCAGCGCTTGGGCAAGCTGGGTCTTCGTTGGTCACGCTAGGAATAGTGAGTACACCTGCTGGATGGACCCAGGTGATCGACATCCTTGCTGGACTCACCGGCCTCTTCATCGTAGCCCTGCAGATCGCCTACCTACCGACCCTCTATGGCGCTTACAACCGGCGTGAGACGGAGGTTACCATGCTTGTCGCACGAGCAGGAGAGCCCGTTTGGGGTCCGGAGATACTTGCACGCGCCGAGCTCATGTCACTCATGGATGAGTTGCCAGATTTTTATCGTCAGTGGGAACGTTGGGCTGCCGATGTTCAAGAGAGCCACGCCAGCTATCCGGCACTGATGTTGTTTCGTTCCCCGAGTGCCTACTCATCATGGGTGGTCGCCCTGCTCGCAGTCTGCGACTCAGCAGCTCTGTTTCATGCGGTTGCTCCTGAGAGCACGCCGATCGAGGCCAGACTTGCACTGCGCATGGGCTATCTCTGCTTTCGTAGGCTCAGTTCGGCACTTGGCTATGAAGTGAACGACGACCCCGGGCCGATGGATCCGGTCCTACTTACTCGCAGCGAATTTGATCGTGGCTTCGACAGGCTCGTAGCCGCCGACTTTCCAATGGCACGCGACAAGGAGGAGGCCTGGGTTCATTTTCGCGCATGGAGAGTGAACTATGAGGAGGCTGCTTATTTCCTCGCACGCCGTACCGATGCCGTTCCTGCTCCGTGGAGCGGATCGCGCCTATCCGGCCAAACGCATGTCCCATTTCGACACTTGAAGAACCGCACTCCTGAGGATCCAGATGGTAATTCACGCACGCCTTACTATCCGGAGGACAACTAACCATTAGTCAGACGTCGAGCGCGCAACCAAAAAGTACAGCTCTCGAACCTGAAGCTAGACCACCAGCACACGGTATAAGCGCGCATTCCGTACGGCTAGCGTAGAGGGATGCAAACGTTGGTCGAAAGATGACCTCCTCATGAGTCCCACAGACGGTATGTTCTCCTCAGATGAGATCTAATCGGTTCACCGGCTCAGTGACCGCCCCTACCGCCAAATCTCGCTACTCACGCCGCCCGATATGGCAAGTTTCGGTAGCTGTAGTCTCTCTTGGGGGGATGCTTCTTGCCGCGTGTGGCCAAACATCGGCGGCGACAGTCACCCTCACCTCGTCGAATTCACAGCAAGGGAGTTTTAGCCGCATTGTTCGCAACTACTCCGCGGCAAACAACCAGGCCAACCGGACGCTCAGCATTGCCCGCCAAAACAGCGACGAGCAAGGAACTGCAGCTGCCATAGACAACACCGATTTCCAACTCTCACGTGATGCAGGCTATCAGACCGCACAAGGGACGAGCTACAAACCCTTCTATGAAGAGCTTGACCGTGCAGTCGTTCTCAAACAGACCAAGAAGGCCTATCCGAAGCTGCTCGTTACTGTCGACTCCCAATACACCAGCACTCCAAAGACCGCAAACCGTTCTGCCTGTCGATTTCTTGGCGTATTTGCAAAGAACTCATCGACTGCTCCTTGGCGCGTAACCGATGAGCCGACGGTAACAAAGACGTTGCTGCCAAAAGTCAAGGTCCTCAGTGGCAGTCTGGGTCTCGAACCTCAGAGCTCCTCTCCGCTATCTATCCCCATCGACAGGCTTTCGAAATACTACGCGCTAGCCCTAACCACCTACTACCAACAAGGTGTCTTGTCACGTGGGTTGAAGCAGGCCGACTTCTCGACCTCAGCCGAGTGCTGGTCACTCCCCCGCCTCTCTACCAACCCTTACCTATCACCCAGTTCTGCGCAAAAAGTAGCCACCAGCGCTACCGTGAGCGCTCTTCACCCGCAGATGGTTGCGCTCACCACCGCTAACGGCGGGGCACTCGCTGTGTTCACGCTCCATGCTGATCTGATCAGTTCGAGCGCTCAAAACACCGCTTTCACGTGGCGACATAGTGCGACCGTCCCTGATTCATACCTGTTACCTGCCGCCTCCGGGCTCCATAGCATCCAGATCCCGCTGCTCCTCGACATCGCGGTCTACGATCCTCCGGTCGCGCAGACGAAGATCGCACCTCGCGTAGTCGGATCCTACTGGGGTCCCCTACTCGGTGGCACCGAGACGCGCCAAGCGCCCAAAAACGCGTAGAGGTCAGGCACCGAGTTTTGGCAATCGCGTTCAACTAGCTCATGCGTCGTCACCGATCAGAGTTCGGTGGGTCTTCGGCGAGCATTCGATATATATCACGGCGCAAACCAGCCAAGAGCTGTAGCCCGCGTTGCCTCTGTTCGACAGTGCCCACCATTCCCAACTGCCGTAATGCTTGGAAGGTCGCGCGGATCTCTCGACCTAGATCGACTTCTCGGCCTCCGGCATCAGACTGAGACTCAGACGTTAGAGCCTCGGCCTCGCCTCGGCCGGCATCAGTCAGTGTGTAGACCTTTCGGCCGTCCTCCTCTCGGCCAACGATCAAACCAGCATCCTCAAGCATCGACAGGGTCGGGTAGATGGACCCAGGGCTAGGCTGCCAGACCCCGCCGTTACGCTCCGAGATCAACTGCATGAGTTCGTAACCATGCTTGGGACCATCCTGAAGGAGGATCAACATCTCGCGGCGAACCCTACCCCGCGGAGATCTGCGTCTTCGCACTCCTGAATCGACCCAACCATCATGCATGCGGCATTCGTGGATCATCGCATCTCGATCAGCATGGTGACCGTCGCACCTACACCCATCATGACGGGTTCCGTGCTGGTGCAGCCGGTGTTCGTGCATAGTCATCTCCTTTAACGTTATATCGTTAGACACAGTATAACTAATGGATCTCATCATCTCTCGAGGCCAAGTGTGCACTACTGTTGTGAGAGAATCGCTCCAATCCTCCCTCAAAAGGAAAACCACATCTCGTAGCCGACACCGACGGAAGATCCCCACTCATGCCCGCAGCCCCGCCAACACCAACGTCACCTCTACTCATGGGAGGTAAGTAACAGTTCTCAGGGCTAGAAAGCAACCGAGTCTGGCGATCACCACCTCGGCCAGACGAGCAAAGAGAACTCATACTGATGCTCTAGTTGCCGGTGGATGACAACGCGCAACCAATCCACCGATCTCCATCATAACGACGGATTGTTAACTTGTCCTTGAGCACCTGGAAAACCGACTAGCTAGTGGGTGATCTCACACACCATTCGGCCACTCTATTTCACGAATTGGATCCGCACTTGGTCGAGCGAATACGTAACCTTGAACAAGCGAGGCACCAAGGTCAACGACACAGCTGAGTTCTCCGATGGTCTCGACCCCTTCTGCAACGACCTCGATGCCCTCGCCACGAGCCGCTTTGATCAACCCTGCGGCCACAGATCGCTTAAATGGTTCACGATCGATATCCTGGATTAGTTCACGGTCGAGCTTGATCACATCCGGCACCAGCGCTACCAGCGTATTCAAGCCGGCATATCCACTCCCGACATCATCTAGCGCAACCTGAAAGCCATGGCTGCGATAGTAACGGAAGATCTCCTTGAGATGGGAGAAGTCGATGATCTGCTCACTTTCGGTGACCTCAAAGACAATGCGTCGCGGGTCAAAGCCACTCGCATCAGCGATTGCCAACGTCGTCTTTAGGCACTGTCGTGGATCATAGATAGCGTTAGGGAGAAAGTTGACGAACAGCCGCCCTTGAAGCTCGCGACTAGCCGCCGTGCGAATCGAGGTCTCGCGGCAAAGCCGATCTAGAAAGAAGATCGAATCGGTCTGTTGGGCATAAGAAAAGAGCTGATCTGGCGCGATCATCGAGCCCGAGCTGGTGCGGCCACGGCTGAGGGCCTCGTAGCCGATCACCTGCTTCGATGCCGTCGCAACAATCGGTTGAAAGTGTGTCTCGATGGCTTCACGCTGGAGACATTCTTCAACCTGGGATGAACCGGCGCTCACAAGTAGCTTTTGAGCGGTAGTGGCCGTGCTCAGCCACGCCAGATCGCTAGAGCCTGGATCAAAATCGAAAATGCGTATCTGCTCGAGCTGATGACCAGTTAGATGAGTGTCAGCGCCCAGCATCGCTATTACATCTTCGAGATCAACCCCAATCGGGATAATCACCGCGTCGTGGCAACTGAATTCGATACCGGCCTTAGCTATGCCTTTTGTTACTCGCCGACGCAGCTCGGTTTGAGGGATGACCAGCACACTCTGCCGAAGGAGCTGGGTCTTGGTTGGCTGAAAACTTCCGCACTCCTCGCACCCCACGGTGGTCTCCTCTCTGAAGCTTTTGTATCCATCGGCAAAACCAGCTAAAGCTCAAGCCGGTTTTTAAAGCCCGAGTCCCGAAGACACTTATGTTTTTGGAGCTGCTTACGGATGATTCCAGTCGACAGACGCACACCGACGGGCGAACGGGTTGGACCTCAACGAACACGATGCTGACGGTGGATCTACCAACGATAGCTCACTTGCGTGCGACTACCGATATCCCCACCGTAGACGAACTTCCTTCAACGAGCACCTCCCAAGTCGCATCCTCAAGGCTGTAGAGGGCATTTGGAGTACCCGCGTACGAGTGTTGCTTCAGCGCAAAGCCGAGACTCTTCAGAGTATGGATATAGCGTGCGATGAAGGCCAACCGCGATGAGGGACTCGAAGCATAGGTCAACTGGAACTGTTTGCGGCTCTTAGTCGAGTCATCCACAAAGTCGACCAACGGTGCTCCATTGGGCAACGGAACAACTGACCTTGGGAATGTTTTTGGCAATTTGGCTAGCAATGTCGTCGACTCGGTCGAGGTATTCACCCTATGCGATGGTTTAGATTGGACTTTCGTGTTCCCACAGGCGGCCAGGGCCGCCGCCACGGCCGCCATGACAACCACTCGGCGCAGTCGCCTAGTTCGCATGAATCCACCTTGATGTCATCCATCAACCTCTCGCTAACAGGCCGATGCCCACTTCAGCCGGATGACTTCGCATCCAGCAAGCTCCCCGTCTCTTCACAAAGTCGTGGACTGGGCGCTACCTGAACCCAACGGTTGAGGTTTCATACATTTAGATATGATCGCCCACCCTCCAAACTCTTGCTACATCGCAGAAAGATGGGCAATCAGCCTAGATGTCAACCTCTGCCGCATCAGAGCCGCCACCAGCGTTGCGATAAGGCAAAGTAGCGAAAACATCACCCGGCTCTGACCAGTATCGACCGTCATTTCGCTCGCCAGCCGTGGCGATAGCCTGCCACACGCGCTCTGGGGTACAAGGCATGTCGATGTGGCGAACCCCTAGGTGCGACAGAGCATCTACCACGGCGTTATGCACCGCAGGTGTAGAACCAATCGTGCCTGACTCGCCAATCCCCTTGGCACCAAGATCATTGTACGGAGTAGGTGTCTCTGTATTCAAAGCTTCAAAAGAGGGTAGCTCTGCGGCGGATGGCATCGCGTACTCTGCCAAGCTGGCCGACAAAGGGTTCCCGTCTTGGTCATAGACAGCCTCCTCCCAGAGTGCTTGGGCAATGCCCTGAGCGATACCGCCATGTTGTTGCCCATGCACAATCAATGGGTTGAGAATCCGGCCGCAATCATCTACCGCCACATGACGAAGAGGCCGCACCTTGCCCGTCTTAGTGTCGACCTCAACCACTGAAAGGTGGGCACCAAAGGGAAACGTTGCGCTCGCCTGTTGGAAATCGAAGCTAGCACGAAGCGGTCTATTCTGAGCAGCCGCGAGCTCTACAATCTGCTCCCAACTGAGATGAGCACTTGGCACTCCCGCCACCGCTAACCCTCCAGCGTCGGCTACTACAATGTCCTCCTCAGCCGCCTCAAGATGGTTGGCGGCCAATTTTCTCGCCTCATCCAGCACAATCGCAGTAGCCCCAGCTACCGCAGATCCTCCGATCTGGAGCGACCGTGAGCCTCCTGTGCCTCCCCCTCGTGGGATGACGGCGGTATCGGATTGGCTGAACTTGATTCGCTCCAGCGGAATGCCGAGACGATCTGAGACGATCATCGCAAACGACGTTGCGTGCCCCTGGCCATGGGCCGAGGTGCCAACCTCGATGGTGGCCGATCCGTCAGGATGTACCTCAACCGATGAATATTCATTCTGGCCGCCTCCAGCGGTAATCTCGACGTAGGTCGAGACTCCAATACCTAGCTGCAGCGTATCTCCACGCTCTCGTCGCAATGCCTGTTCCTGCCTCAGTTGCTGGTAATCAACTGCCGCAAGCAGGTGGTCAAGCGCCTTCGAATAGTCACCGCTGTCGTAGGTGGTACCGACTTGGGTGGTGAACGGAAATACATCTGCAGAGAGCAGATTGCGACGGCGAATCTCTACTGGGTCGATGTCGAGTTCATCAGCCGCCATATCGATTACCCGCTCCAAGAACGCAGCAGCCTCTGGCCGACCTGCGCCTCGAAAAGCTCCCACCGGCGAGGTGTTGGTGAAGGCGGCTACTGCGCTATAGGCGATCTTCGGGATACGGTAGACGCCCTGGGCCATTGTGCGTGTTGGGCCCAAAACCAGGCCACCACCAAAGCCACCGTATGCTCCTCCATCGCCGATCATCCGGCAACGCAAGCCTGTAAAGGTTCCGTCGCGTTTTAGGCCAAGCTCTACGTACTGGACCTGACCCCTACCCTGGGGCATGGCCACCATGTTCTCTGATCGAGTCTCAACCCATTTCACCGGCAACGACAAGCGCTGGGCCAAGGCGAAAGCAACAGCATGCTCAGCAACAATTCCTGCCTTGCCGCCAAAGGCTCCACCCACATGAGGAGCGATCACTCGGATAGAGGACGCCTCAATGCCGAATACTCCTGCAAGTAGGTTGGCAACTGCGTGAGGCATCTGAGTAGAGATAAACACTGTCCATGGACGCTCGTTCGGATCCTCGTTCGGAACCACCAGGATCGCGTTACCCTCCATCGGCACGACAGCGACTCGCTGGTTGATAAATCGACCACGAACGACCACTTCAGCGTCTGCCAGCACCTCCTCATCGCCAGTATCACGGTATCCAGCGGCTACATTACGTGCAACTCCCTCGTAGAGTTGAGGAGCGTCGCTAGTCAGTGCGAACTCCATGTCAACCACCGGAGGCAACGGGGTATAGTCGACAGCGACAAGCTCGGCAGCATCAAGAGCCTCCGCCTTCGTCTTGGCAACTACTGCAGCAACAGGATCACCCACGAACTGAACCACCTCTGTCGCCAGCGGAGGACGAGGCACCTCCTTGTTCAGGGCTGCAAACCCATGAAACGCCGGCAAGCCCAGGCTCTCCGCCGTAAACACTCCAAGCACACCAGGGGCTCGTTCCGCATCACTGATGTCGATCGACTCGATGCGTGCGTGCGCGTATGGCGAACGCACAAACACCAGGTGGACGGTTCCAGTAGGCACTTTGTTATCTACATAGGTACCGGCCCCGGTTAACAGGGCGGGATCCTCGACACGAACAACGGAAGTTCCAAGTATTGATCCAGGCATACCATCAGGCTAAGGGGTAAATAGACTTTTCGCATTCGTCCTCGGCTGAATCACGACTCCGCGACCGGTTCTAGAGGCGCCCAGACCGACCAGGATGGCTGGCTTTGGCCCCAAAACATTCGCGAAGATTCACCCAAGAGTCGAATCAGTTACTTGGTACAAGCAACTAAACTGCTTAGTCAGTTCGGAGGTGCTATGTCTACCACAACGGAACACGAAGACCGCTACAAGTGGATCGCGCTCAGCAACACTACACTCGGCGTTCTACTCGTTGCAATCAATGAATCGATCCTCATCATCGCCTTGCCCGCGATCTTTAGAGGAATCAAACTCAATCCTCTCGTGCCGTCAAACTCCTTCTACCTACTCTGGATTCTTCTCGGATTCATGCTTGTCACGGCGGTGCTTGTCGTAACACTCGGACGCATTGGTGATATCTATGGCCGTGTTCGAATGTATAACCTTGGCTTCGCCATATTCACCGCCTTTTCGATTCTCCTCTCCATCAACTGGCTTCACGGCCAGGCAGCTGGTGCATTCATCATTGGCATGAGGCTCGGCCAAGGTGTAGGCGGCGCTTTCCTCTTCGCAAACTCCTCCGCGATACTCACCGATGCCTTTCCTAACAACCAGAGAGGACTCGCTCTTGGCATCAACAACATCGCTGGTATCGCGGGAGCCTTCATTGGACTGGTGGTTGGTGGACTGCTAGCACCAGTTGATTGGCGGTTAGTCTTCATCGTCTCAGCTCCGATTGGGCTAGCAGGGACCATCTGGGCCTATCTCAAGCTCCGCGATAACGGGGTGCGGACGCCGGCAAAGATCGACTGGGTGGGTAACATCCTGTTCGCGGTCGGGCTAACAGTTCTGCTAGTGGGCATCACCTACGGTATCGAGCCTTATGGCAGCTCAGCGATGGGTTGGGGCAGCCCGAAGGTCCTAGCGGAACTCGCTATAGGTATTATCCTCCTCGTCGCATTTGTGATCGCCGAGACCAAGGTCAAGCACCCGATGTTTCGCATCCAGCTATTCAAAATTCGTGCATTCTCGGCGGGTAACTTTGCCTCTCTGCTCGCAGCCATCGGACGTGGTGGTCTTATGTTCATCTTCGTGATGTGGCTTCAAGGTATATGGTTGCCACTGCATGGTTACAACTTCTCGGTCACACCGCTCTGGGCTGGCATCTACATGTTGCCGTTGACCCTCGGCTTCTTGGTAGCCGGCCCTGCTTCAGGAATTCTTTCAGACAAGTTCGGAGCTCGCCCCTTTGCCACCACCGGGATGGCGCTGGCGGCACTCACCTTTGTCGGCTTCGACTTCTTGCCCATCAACTTCTCATACCTCCCGTTCGCACTCTTGATGCTCGGCAACGGGCTCGCGATGGGTCTCTTCGCGTCACCTAATCGTGCCGCCGTCATGAACAGTCTTCCCCCTGATCAACGTGGGGCTGGAGCCGGTATGTCCGGGGTGTTTCAGAATGCTGCCATGGTGCTCTCGATGGGTATCTTCTTCACGTTGATGATCTCGGGTATAGCCTCAGACTTACCAAACGCTCTTTACCACGGTTTGGTCGTCAATAATGTTCCTGCCCAAGTAGCGTCGAAGGTCTCGCACCTACCACCAATCTCAAGCCTCTTCGCTGCACTTCTAGGCTATGACCCTATCAAAAGCATCCTTGGCGCCTCCTTCCTGAGCCATCTTCCCGCTCATTCGGTGGCTGTTCTCAGCGGTCATCGGTTCTTCCCAACACTGCTTAGCAAACCCTTCTCGGCCGGTCTGAACCTCGCCTTCCTCTTCGGCGCTATCGCCTGTGTGCTGGCGGGCATTGCCTCACTGCTGCGAGGCAAGAGATACGTACACGGTCAGGAGGAGGAGCTGGGGGCTGAACAAAACGAAACGGTGGCCGATTAGCCAGCAGACAAAATGATCGATGTGGTGGGAGGCCGACGCCTGATTGCTATCACCACGTTCGTCACCCGACCGCGTTAGCTTGCACTCATCGGTACGGCTGCGCAGCCACCCCACCTTCTAGCGGAAGAGCGATAGCTCGCCATCTCCACCTCGCTTTGTGTCTCGCCTGGGTTCGCTGGCGAGACACCGCCGAGCACCGTCATTTCAGCAGATGACCGACTTTCAGCGACTTTCGTTCGATCAGAGTGCACCGCAGGCGAACGCAATGCGCGTGCATCTCTCCGATAGTTAGCTCGGTACGTGATCGTATCCTCCTGCTCCCATGATGCTCAACAACACCTCTGGCTACCAAGTAGGCTCCATATTTGGGGCATCTATATCCATAGGAGTGAGCGATGACACTGAGACGCACTGTGTTGCTTGGAACGGTAGCCATCATCGCCCTAGTGGTCGGAGTTGGCCTCATCGTCTCGCACAATCAGGCAAATAGCGGAAATGCCATAGAAGCCAGGCATACGAACTCTGGACCACCCAAGCTTGAGGTAACCTCAATCAAATCCTCGTTGACCTCCCCTACTACTTTGACAACGCCAAACTACTTCGCTTGTGCAAAGACACTCTGTCTGGTGGCCACCTCCAACCAATCTGGCAATCTCTCCAAGCTTTGGGCGAGGCGAGCTGGGCAGGCGAGCTTTACCCAGTTGCCTCCGCTTTCTGGTTCCGCGCAGTCAATTGCAGGGCTAGCCTGCCAAAGCTCAAAGACGTGTTATGCCATAGTCGATCAGAGCCCGTCAACGATCGATGCGCGCCTCCTCCTCCTTGTCACCAACGATGCCGGCAGCTCATGGAGTCCATTGACTCTTGGAGATCAGTTCAGCCCAACCTCCGTCGGCTGTCTACTAGACGGCCCGTGTTGGGTCTCTGGAACCGCGAAAGGGCATCCCGAGGTGCTGGCGGCGTCTTATCGATCGACACAAAACCAACCAACACAATGGAAATCTATCAAGCTCGCGAACGAACCTGCAGGGGCTAGCAACCAGCTAGCGTGTGCAACCACCAGCAACTGTGTAGATATCGTGGGACTGCCAGCTGCGATGGCGAGCTCCGAAGAGGCTCTTCGAGGAGGTCTCACCACTGGCTTTACCACCATTCTCAGCGCCGCCACGGTCGAGCCGCAAGATCAAGCGAGCTGCGATCTCACCGCCTGCTACTTCAGCCAGGCGTTTGGTCAGGGAGCCGGAGATCAGATCCACGTCACCTCCGTCTCCGACAACGGCAGCGTCGCAACACTCGCGACCACCACGAGCCCTAACACCTTCGTAGATAAACTCATCTGCAGCTCCACCCAGTGCATTGTGAGCGCACAAACCAACAGCTCTGAGACCAGCTTTTGGACGATGGGAAGGCGTCTTGCGCCTGTCAGTGCCCCAAACGGGTTGAGTGTCGATAGTCCATCGCTGGAATGTGAGAACACCTCGCCAATCTGTCTCCTCACGCTCTACCGCTCGGGGTTGGGACTCGCTCGTGAGTATCTCACTCAGCCCCAACACACACGTCTCCAACTTGGTTCGCCGGTGCAGTTGACTACGAAGGCGAAAGCAATCGGTGAGCCCTTCAGTAACCAACTCGCCTCGTGTGCATCACAATCATGTTTCGAGCCGGTGGAGACCAGCAACGGCCTCGAGCTGCTTGGTTTTCAACCCAGCCACGATCGTGTGTTGAGTTCGCTCCTCGTTCATGACGCCAGTGCCGGTCTTGGCTTGCTAACACCCATCGCCATGACGTGCCCGAGTACCAGCAGTTGCAAATTGGTGGCCGAGATCGGAAACGGTCCCTATCAGTTGCTCTCTCTTAACCCTTTAAACCGGCAGACAGCGGTAGCCGCCCTACCGCGGGGCGCAACTCCAGGAGCCATCGCATGTAGCTCCTCCAAAGACTGTATCGTCACAATCTCTGGGATTAGTCATCACCATGGATTCCCTGCACTCTGGACGACCGATGCTGGAAAGAGTTGGCACTCAGCCCGCGCAATCAACGCTGCCAACGACCTCTCGAGCGCAGGGGTTAGCTGCCAAGTAAATGGAGTCTGTATCGCCATCGGGCAACACGACTTCGTGGATGGCGATGGCACCCTACGGCCATTTATCGCCTACTCACACGACAACGGCAAGGTTTGGCGTCTTCTCAGACTTACCGGTCAAGTTCCTTACAGCCTTCTCGGACCCGCCCTCTCCGAAGTCGCGTGCTCCTCGGCAGCCAGATGTTCCGGAGTCGTGGCCACGAGCGGGGCAACCCTGCTCCTGCAAGGCGACTCTGGCATGAACTCCTGGACGGTGCGAACAATTCATCTCCATAAGGTAGGTCAGAATGCCTACCCCTATAGTGCCTCTATCGCTTGTGGACCTGTCCACTGCCTTTTGAGTTTGACTATAAATCCAGGTAGCAACGGCTCTAAACTTTCGGTCCAGAGCCTCGTCGTTGGGCCAGGAAGGCGACTTAACCCCATCGTATCTGGCCAACTTCCAAGCAGTGGGGATCTCAGCGCAGCCTTCGGCTCTCATCACTACTATCTTGATGTCAGCCCCTCCAGCACCACTTGGGTGCACCTAAACCCAACATAGACCTCTTCCAAAGTACCAGAGAGACATCGAAGCTAACCAGCATCTTTTCGTTCCCTGCTCGACGGTTTCCGTCGCCTGCCACCGTCCCGACCCGAACAGAGACACTACCAGGGAGTCAAGCTTCTCGATCCTTGCTGATTACACTTGGTTCGAACGTCTCCTACGCTGGAGGTTTAGAACAGCTGCCAGTCGCCGGGGTGGCGACGCTGCAACTATCGGGGAGGGCAACCAACATGCGTCAACTGCAAGCTGAAGATCTACTCAACCTTCGTAGCGTCGGAGACGTACGAACGTCGCCAACCGAGAATCGCCTTGTATTCGTCGAGGAGTGGCAGGACGCAGAGCACAACACCAGTTGCCAACGAATTCGCACCGTTATCGACGGAGGGAGCCCGATCGATCTCACGCAGGGCACGTCCGACTCCCATCCCCGTTTTCGCCCCGACGGCCGCGCTCTCGCCTTTCTCCGAAAAACCGATAGTGTCGCCCAAGTGTGGATTCTTCCGCTCAACGGTGGCGAAGCCCTATGTGTGACTCACTATCCCGGCGGTGTTGACAGTTTCTCCTGGTCCCCTGATGGGCAAAGTCTCGCGGTCGTCGGTCGCGTCAAGAGGGATGGGGCGATCGGGAAGAGTGACCCCACGCTTCTACCGCTCCGCGAGCGACACACAAGTGAGGTCAAGGTCATCACTGAGCTCCTCCACAAGTTCGACGGCGACGGCTACTTCGACCCCTATCGTCCTAACCTCTTCACCGTCGCCCTCGCGGATAACAATCGGTCCGATCAACTCACTCATCATCCTTACCGCGTCAGCGAAGCGCAGTACATGCCAGATGGCTCTGCGATTGTTTTTCGCTCGCGTCGCGGCGACGACTATGATCGCGGCAGCGACGAAGGGCTCTTCTCGATTGACCTTATCAGTCATGAGATTACTGAACTCGTGTCTCCTGGGGCTCAGGCATTCCTCATCGCCCCAGACGGTTCACTGGTATATAGCTGGGAAGATCCAGCAACTATAGGTTATGACCAACCAAGACTATATACACGCCCGCGCGGAGCGACAGAGGCCCTGCCAGTTGCGGCCACCTTCGAATACCCAATCGGAAACGAGGCCATCAACGACGTCCTAAGCCCTGCGGGAGACACCCTCGTATGGGACAAGCCAGGTGAGAGCCTGTTCGCTTTGATATCCCAGCAAGGGTCGGTGGAGATAGTCCACATCTCATTGGCATCCGACACGGTAGCAAAGATAACCACTGGACACCATGTCATCTCGTCCTTTGCTCGATCCACGACCACCAACGAGCTTTACGCTGTCATCACAACCTCGAGTCAGCCAAGCGAGGTCTACCGCCTCCTCGATGGAGACAAAGAGCAGGTAACCACCATGAATGCTTCCCTTACAAGTGAGGTTAGCTTTATCGCACCTGACTATTTCCAAGCTCAAACTAGCGAAGGACACTCGGTAGATACATGGGTCTACTTACCACCCAAGAGCTACACCGAACCAGTGCCTGGTGTGGTGGAGATTCACGGCGGTCCGATGGCGATGTACGCCCACGCCTTCTTTTTTGAGTTTCAACTGCTAGCAAGTCAAGGGTTCGCGGTCATTGCGTCCAACCCAAGAGGGTCACGAGGCTACGGTGCCTCATTCTGTTCTGCAATCTTCGAGCGATGGGGCGATCGCGATTGGGCCGATATCGAGACCGCCGTCGATGCTGCCTGCGAGCGTCATCCTGAGATCAATCAAGACGCCTTGGGCGTGGGTGGCGGATCCTATGGGGGCTATATGACCGCATGGATCATTGGCCATAGCAACCGTTACAGTGCTGCCGTAGTGGGGCGACCTGTCACCGATTGGGTCTCTATGGTCGGCTCTAGCGACGTCGGATGGGATGAAGCTCGCCGAGCTGGAGGCAAACATCCGTGGGAAGATGACAGCTGGTACCGCCAACAAAGCCCACTCACCTACGTGGAACAGGTGCGCACGCCAGTTCTAATCGAGGCGCAAGAGGGTGATCTGCGTTGTCCAATCGAGCAGGCTATGGAGTATTACACCGCCATTCGATATCTCAATAGGGTGCCAGTTCGCTTCGTTCGCTACCCGGACGAATTCCATGGCATGAGTCGAAACGGCAAGCCGTGGAACAGGATTCACCGCCTCGATGAGATATTGAACTGGTACAACCGATTCCTGACCACACAACCACTTTAGTCACAAGTCCCTAGGTGCTAATTTCGTAACCATTCAGGTCCCTCAACCACTTAGCAGCTGGTGATGGTACCATGATGGCAATGAGCAAGACGAAGAGGCCAGAGGCTAGCGGCACGGTTATGCTTCGGTGTGCTCACCACGCCCTGATGCTGCCTCCACCCGAAGAGGCGTTGGCTGAGTCACCGACCTGGCTGCGCGGGAGAGGACCCGTCTATTTCGCAGACGGTCCGGTCACTTTGGTCATGGCGCTCGAGGAGGAGGCATCGACCTCGCACCCTTCGATGATCGAAGCCCACGCTGAGGTGCTGCTTATCTGGGCCAAACTGGCCAATGATTTGCTGGGGACCACCCCTCTCGAGGCACCCGAGCGCAAAAGGATGGGTTTTAACGTCCTCGTCTTTTGTACGGAGCTCGCATCCGCGCTACATTCTGAACGCTTCGGGCCGAAGATCTCATTCGATCGACGCAATAGGGCCCTCGAAGTGGTCGCCCAGGCCACCTTGCAGATCGGGGCATGCCTAGTTGCCACGGTGCGCGACTATCAGGCATCGCTCTCGTAGACGTTCACGGACCGGGAAGCGTCGGCATCCAACAGTGTCCCCCAAAGAGCTGGGTTAGGACCTCCGTTGCGTTGTGGCCCTGCTTTCTCGCAGTGGAGAGGTAAGAGCGTACTCGAACCCAAGCTTGAGCCCCTTCCTCGGATCGCCAACCACCTGAGATCTTGTTCTGTAACTTGAGCATACGAACGTCACGCTCACTCAAGTTATTGTCGAAGTCCACTGCGAAGTTGGTCCCAAAACGCAGAACCTCACTGCGGTAG
>NZ_JXUW01000043.1 GCF_000949255.1 Ferrimicrobium acidiphilum DSM 19497
CACTCCCCCAGCCTCATCGATGTAGCCACGGGGGAGGAGGAATTCGTATTGGGTCTTCACTGGTGGTCTTACTTCTTTCGCTCGAGCTTCTCGTACTGGAGGGTGATCGTCTCTACTGCGACGTCGTTGGCGGAGGCCTCTAGGCTGGCGAACTCGATCTTGGAGGGCCAGGCATCGTAGAAGTTCCAACGTGCGGTCTCGGTGAGAGCGGAGTCATAGACTACTACAGAGCCGTGACGACGAGGCTTGGTACGGGTGGTGGCGGTCATGCCCTTGGTGCGTAGGTCGTTGAACCACTTCCAGATGTCGTCGTTGGCAGAATCAAGAGGAGCGATCCGCTTCATGGTGAGTTCACCATTCCACTTTGGCTTACTCATCACTTTGTGTTGGACGAGCTGACCCTTCTGGGTGCGCTCGTTGAAGTCAGCGACCTCGATCTCTACGTTTAGACCATCAACGCTGGTGACGTTGGTGACGAATGCACTGTCGATCTCGATGTAGAAGTTGGTCGTCGTTAACGGGTCGTTCTTTAACAGGTTGAACTGTGCCATATGGGTACTCTCCTAGTCCTTTGGTTAGCTGGCTACTTGCTTTTGTTGGCTAATACGGAAGATGACGAACTCAGCGGGCTTTACCGGTGCGATACCGACCTCGACGACGAGGCGGCCCTCATCGATGGAGGCGGGTGGGTTGGTCTCTGCGTCGCACTTGACGTAGAAGGCCTCCTCTGGTGAGGCACCAAAGAGGGCACCATCTTGCCAGAGTCCACCCAAGAAGGCGTTCAGGGTTCGGGTTACTCCCTCCCAGAGGCCGACGTCATTGGGTTCAAAGACCGCCCACTGGGTTCCATCCAAGATGGTGGTCTCGACCATGTTAAAGAGGCGTCGAACGTTGACATAGCGCCAGTCACTATCGGAGGAGAGGGTTCTAGCCCCCCAGATCCGGATCCCTCTGGTGCCAAAGGGGCGGATGCAGTTGATCCCGATCGGGTTTAGGAGCGACTGTTCGTTCTTGGTGATTGGACGCTCGATGTCAAGACAGCCTCGGATGGTGTCGTTAGCTGGTGCCTTCCATACTCCTCGGGTGTCGTCGGTGCGAGCCCATACACCTGCGACGTGACCAGAGGGAGGGACAAAGACCTCGCTTTGGCCGTTGGTGCCAGCTGGGTTCTCTACCTTGATCCAGGGGTAGTAGAGGGCGGCAAAGGCGGAGTCATACATAGCTACATCAGAGCGCCACTCCTTGATCTGTTGTACGCTCATGCCTGGGGGAGCATCAAGGACTGCCATCCGGTTCCCTTGGAGTTCGCAGTGGCCAATGAGTGCGGTCTGGACCGCCTTCCACATCGCTAGGTCTATGGTGCCGTCTGGGCGGGTAGCTGCGGTGACTAGATCGGGGACGATGACCATGGTCACCTCATCGGCGATCGATAGCCCGTTGATGCCGGTACGAGCGGTCTCTGAGCCGGTGAACTTCTTACCGGTGACTGGGACTGGGAGTGGAGCTGGGGCGACGAGTGGGTAGGTACCGGGCTTCATGACCTCGATCATGTTCGCTAGGTCGACATCGTCTTTCAGGTCTAGCTTGACCTTGACCTTTGTTGAGGTTGCATTGACGACGGTTGCGATATTGCGATCCCCGGGAGAGAGGGTGAGGTTGTCAAAGGACTCAACCTGGGTCCCGTTCAAGAGTACGTCAAGGTCAAAGGGAGAGGGTCCCTCCTCGTCAGACTCAGCGGAGCGAATCACGACCGAGATCGGGGAGCCAGGATCGATGCTCTCTATGGTCACTGGGGTTCCAAGGGCACGATCGGCGGCTGGTAGTGCAACCGTCGAGGGCTCGTTGGAGGGCTCGGTGTTTGGGATACGAACGATGTAGGCGATCGAACCTCCGTTTTGGAAGTAGCCATAGACAGAGAGCGGGAGCATGTAGCCGTTGACAAAGCCACCGTAGAGCTCTTCGAACTGGGTCCAGCTGGTTACTAGACGGGGTTTGGTCCCCTCAGGGTCGGAGGGATCGTCGGTCGGTGCAACCTCGGTAAAGCCAACGAAGGCGGCTATAGCGGTTGCAGCCGCACTAAGGCTCTTTTGAGAGGATGGAACCTCTTCAACATAGACCCCAGGAGCGGTATAAGTAGGCATGGTAGTAGAACTCCTCTCATCGGCAACAGTCTCAACGGCAACAGCACACGTGGTCACCGATAGCTAACCCTTGTTGTGAGGAGCTATGCGATTACCCACCCAAAGCCGGAAGACCCACCAGAGGAGGAGATCCCCTAGATGTATTAACCCCCTATAAAGGGATGACCCCCTAAATGAAAACCCCGGCCAGTTCTGGATTATATCTCAAGATAAGGGGAGTGTCAAGCGATTTAGAGGAGGTGTATTGATGGCTTGAGTTGAATCTAAACCACACCTCTAAGTCGAGCAGGATCAGTCACCGTCGCTACAACAGTCCAAGTGTACAAATTGACCACCTACGGATGATATCAGCTGAAGAGCGGAACGCCCTCGAGGCCGGTCGCTCGCTTCAACATCGCAGTCGATATGCTGGACTTTAGTGCATCTAGACCTCTCCCAATCTCGCCATACCCAACGGCTAAAGCTACGAGGTCTCACAATGGGAGACCTCGGCGACCTCCATGCATACCGCTCACTGGAGTCCACCTGTCGCTACATTCCACCTGAGCCAATGACGCGGGGCGAGATCGAAGAGCGACTCGAGACTCGCTGGGCGACGCGTTCACTCTCCGGTGAGGGTGAAGGCCTACTTATCGGCGTCGAACACGTCGCATCTTCTGTGGTAATCGGCGATATTAGTCTCCAGCTCACGAGCGCCAATGACCGCAACGGAGAGATCGGTTGGGTGCTCAACCCTAAATATTCAGGAAATGGATACGCCACTGAGGCCGCGCACGGCGTACTCCATATCGCCTTTGATGAACTTGGAGTTCGGCGATTAGTAGCACGAATCGACGCCCGTAACCAAAGTTCACTCAGGTTGGCAGAACGACTTGGAATGCGCCAAGAGGCCTACCTGGTCGAGAATGAACTCTTCAAAGGAGAGCTGACCGATGAGGTCGATTATGCGCTACTTAGCCGTGAATGGGAGAGCCAGCACCTGGCTGGTCGATGCGCTTTCGGTTACAAGCCGGCGTCCCCTTCGGTCTAGCGCTCCTCGTCTGCGGCGATCCCGATCACCAACCCGTCAGCCTTCATCGCCGGTGAGGAGGTCAAAAAGACCGGAACTCCATCGACTGGGGTGGTGATCTCCTCGAGCGTCTCGCCGAAGAGGTCGCTGACCGTACCGACCACATCGCCGGCGTGGAGGTCGTCACCCACGCTAACCGAGGGCGCCCACCAGCCTTGTTGACCGGAGCGGAGCCAGACAAAGCGATGGAGATGGCGAACGGGTAGATCAGGCTCGATCGCCTCTTCGGGCTCGTACATCCCCAAGTAAGCGACGGTGCGCGCCAAACCCCGAAGGTGATGTTCGATCGCCTCGGACTCGACCAGACCACGTCCGCCAGACTCGGCGATAATCGAGGGTATACCAAGTCCACCAGCTATCTGCGAGGTGGCACCGGTCACCGCTGGATCCAACATGGGTTGATGAATGGCGAACGGGAAACCATAGGCATCCGCAAGGCGGCGAGACTCGTCCTGTACCGGCGAGTCATCATAGATGGTGAAACGAAAGAGATCCTCTACCATGTCTCCAGCGTGAAGATCGATGAAGTAGTCCGATCCCTTGATCAACTCCTCGGTCACAAAGTAGGCGAGCGCATCCGAGTAGCTCCCCTCTGGATCGCCCGGGAAGCAACGGTTGAGATTCTTCTGATCACGCGGGGAGACGAAAGGGCTGCGCTCGTAGAACGAATCAAGATTTAAAGTTGGAACCGCCCGAATCCGTCCACCCAAACGAGAGCGATCAATACCGTTCACAAAGGTTCGCACCGCCTGTTGTGAGGTGTACTCACACCCATGCACGCCAGCCACCAGCGTGAGCGTCGGCCCGTCTTTGGCTCCATGAAGTTCAACGTAGGGGATCTGCAGGTGGGCAATCGAGGAGATGTCGCTGTGGAGGAAGCGCTGTTCCATCGTCTATCGCCCTTGTGCCTGTCGGGTTAGATAACACACCCCTACGAAGGCCCGGTACAGAGCGAGAGGATCGTCACCCTTGATCGCACACGCCCTAACATCGGTTCGTTCTACGCCAGCGATCCAACTTGCTAGCTCAGCCTGATCTGCGGTCTGAAACGACATCGAGATCGTAGCCGGAAGATCGATCGCCGGAAGATCGATGCCCGTGGCAGCCTCGACGGCTCGTTCGGCCGCATCGGCCACCAGCTTGTGGGCAACGTGGGGATGGAGGTTAGCTGCGGCGAACCTAGTTATCGACTCCTTCACCTGAACTGTGATCGCCTGCTTCATGAGCGGTTGAGCCTGTAGTGCAGTGGCACGATCACCACTGATGAGTCCAATCGGAACCCGATGGCCAAGGGCAACGAGAGCATTGACACCACTCTCTCCGACCTCGAGATCATTCACCCGCAGTTCGGTGAAGACCGCAGGATTGTAGCTATGCGACATCACAGAAGCCACACCAGAGATACTGCCGTGGTACCCGATGAAGAAGATAACGTCGAACTCAGCGGTCAGGCCCTCCATCATGTAGCCGGGCTTATGAGCTCCAGAGATATAGGTAGCATCCCCGTGCAGCAGTCTCGGATCGAGGTTCTGCATTCGGTAGTGAGCGTCGTTGACGACAAAGTCAGTCGCTCCAGCCTTCAGGGCGCCATCGATGGCGGCGTTGATCTCGGCAAGGGTGAGCTCTTGGCCCATTGCAACCGCCGGACCGCTGCCGGTACACTGATCCCAGTCGACGATTCCTGAGATCCCCTCCATGTCAAAGCTGATATAAACCCTCACTTGGTATGCTCCCTTTCTCTCTTCACTGCTTCCTACAACCGATCCCTCTCGAGGCTTAGCGAAGCGTTGGCCAACCAACGGCTATGCCGAGACTCTTAACCTTTGACTGGAACGTAGGTCCGAGGAACTAACCTGGCGCCGTCAGAGTCTGTCTCTCTGATCGCGTACATCGTCTCCGCCTTGGTAGAGACGGCAGCGTGACGTCCATCCGCAGCCAAAATGACGATGTGCATTATGAAATTGTTGGAGGAGTCAACTAGATCTTCAAGGTCACGAATAGCGGTGATACCTGCGTCTTCTGGACTCATTCCGTCGGCGAGATAACGGACCACCATTCGTGCAGTGGAGGCACGGATGGAGAGTTCACCGAAACCGGTGCAGGCGGCGGCTCCGTAGCGCGAATCACAGTAGTTCCCAGCTCCGATGACCGGTGAGTCTCCTGCCCGACCGGGCCACTTCCATGCCCAACCACTCGTCGAGACCGATGAGGCCATCGACCCATCGTCAGCGAGGTAGAGGAAGTTGACGGTCCCAGCTGCCTTCTCCGGATCTGTCGTGAGCGCCATGACTCGGGTCAATGGGTCCGCAGCCTCCCCCGGATCGAGCTGTTTTACCGCACGCTCCCAGATAGCTTTGGCCGAATCGGTGAGAAGGTCGGCCCCCTCGGCGCCAACTTCGTGGGCAAACTTGGCAGCACCTTCTCCTACTAGCAGTACGTGAGGCGATCGTTCCATAACCGCACGAGCCACCGAGATCGGATGGCGATAGCCCGCAAGCCCAGCAACACAACCAGCGCGACGCGAGTTGCCGTCCATGATGGAGGCATCGAGCTCAACGACTCCCTCGAGGTTCGGGAGTCCCCCGGTGCCGACACTATGGTCATCGAGGTTATCCTCAACAAACCATGCGGCGCGCTCGACGGCGGTTATGGGGTCTAATCCGCCTTCTATATCTGCCCACACCCCATCGATTCCAATGGCTCCATTGGCACTCGCAATCATCAACACTATCCAGTCGTTCCTTTCTTGACACTCAGACGCCCCTAGGCCACGAAGGCCCAGAGGCGTCAATTCGTACTCACCTCAAACTCTAACCAACCAACTACCTACTTCGTGAAGTACCAATCCTCTGGGGTGATGTACTCGTAGGGACTCTGTGGAGTTGCACCATGGAGGTTGGTAGCAATCTCAGAGAGTTGCACATCAGTCTCTGGCTGGTAGATAACCGGGAGGTTTTTGGCCATGTAGTTCTGATAGGCATTAAGCGCAGACTGTGCCTGCGTACCAGATGAGGTCAAGGTACCCGCGATCAGGGTATTGGCGGTCGACGAGCTGTAGCTACCGTCGTTGGAGCCAGCCCCCGCAGCGAAGAGGGTCTCGCCGGATGGGTAGTAGTCAGGAGAGTAACTCCAGCCGCCTCCCCAGTTGGCCATCTCCCACGAGCAAGCAGCCTGTGATGGAGTACAGGCCGCTGAGTAGCTGATCACACCGGCAAATGGTGCTTGGCTGAGGGTGATCCTGATACCGGCCTGCGCAGCCGCAGACTGGAAGGCGGTCATCTCCTCGGTCGCAGAGGTGATACCAGAGATATACTTCAACGTGAAGTTCATCGATTGGCCTGCCTTTACCCCAGATCCACAAGCGTTAGCTCCACTACCAGCGGTTACGCAGGTCATCACGCCACCGGCCATCTTCCAGCCATGCGACACAAGAAGCTTCTTGGCATTGGCTGGCGAGTATGGATACTGAACCGTTTTTGAGACAGAGTCAGCAAACGGATTAGCTGGCACCGTTGGGACCGGTGAGTAGGTGGGAGTTCCATAACCCTTCAAGAAGGTACTGATCCACTGCGGCTGGTCAACCAACTCCTCGAGGGCTTGACGAACATAGAGCTGCTTGAAGATCGGCCCCACCGTCGGGTTGTTGTAGTTAATCGGCATGTAGTTGAAGCCGAAGATCTGCCATGGAACAAAGTTATAGCCTTCGCCAGCAACCCTAGATTTCTGCGGCAAGTCACTCACCGGCAGATAGCCGTAACTGATACTCTTGCTAGAGCTCAAGACGTTGAACTCTGCAGAGTCGGAGCTAAACGGGAGTTCCACAAATTGGGACAGCGTCGGTTTAGGCGAGCCCGAGTACTTGGTGTTGGGGACGAATACCGCCTTACCCTGGGTGGTGAAGCTAGTCAATCTCCACGGACCATCAACCACCTGCCATAGCGGATTAGTGGCATAAGTTGAGAGGCTAGTAGAGGCGGCGTTTAGGAACTTGTAGACCGCCTGTGCTCCTGCGGTGGTCAAATCTGGAGCGTTAGTGCTGGTCGCGCTTGGAGTAGGCGCAGATGCCGAGGTCTTGTCCCAGGCGAGTGGCAACGGAACCAGCTGCGAGAGTTCGTTATAGGTGAACCAGGTTGGACTGTAGGACTTGTTCAACTGCATCACAAAGGTAAGCGGCCCGGTCGCCTTGTAAGAGACGACGTTGTCAGGAAAATATCCTGGCACGTAATCGAACCACTGACTGGTATTCGCCTTCAGCAGGTTCATCCAAAACACCAAATCACGAGCGTCGACAGTCTCGCCGTTCGACCATTTCCAGCCCTTCAGCTGAATGGTCACCGTCATGTTGTTGTTCGAATAGACCGGTGCGTTGGCGAGCGACTGTGAGTAGTTGATCTCTGCCTTGCCATTCTTACCAAAGAAGTAGAGGTTCCTGAACATCAGGTTGTCGAACTCATACAGGTTCACGTTCGACTCGTTTGCCCCGCTCATGAGCGGAAAGATATAAGTCGGTGGCGACAACGGCTGCTCCGCGAAGTAGGCGGTACCTCCCTTTAGCTTCGTGGTAGTCGACGATGACGATGAGTTGTTCGGACTCGAAGCGGTCGACCCACACGCCGCCAGCAGCATAACGCTCGCAGCTGAGATAGCCGCAAATTTGATCCAACTAGAACGCATTTTCAGGTTCCCCCTTTTCCTCAGCACCCCTGCCGTGGTATCAGTGATACTAGCGGTTCCTCAGCAATACTGTAATCATCTTTACATTCTGAGTTGACAAATTTACTTTACTTTCATAAACTGGGGACAAGATTCGCGCACGGCGACAGCGAGGCGCCAAGGACCACGATAGAGCGGAGTAGAGCTAGGACTCAGCCAGCAGCAGTTGACCGGTGATGACTTGTCAACCTCGTCCGTCAAATCAAGCGCTCTGACCTGCCGATTGACACTCGAAACTACGAGTCCAACCTAGACCGAGACGGGAGACGAGATATGCAGATGACCATCGTTGGTGCAGGAGCGATAGGTGGAATGATCGGGGCGCACATGGCGGCCGCAGGTCACGACATCACCCTATGCGACAGCGACCATGCCCATATAGATGCAATCCGTGCCAACGGCCTCACCATAGAAGGTCCAGTTGCACACTTCACCGTCCACCCAAAAGCGATCTATGCCGAGGAGCTTCAAGGAACCCACGAGTGCATCGCCGTGGCGGTCAAAAGTCACCATACCGAGGCGGCTGCCGCCCTCATCGCCCCGCATCTCAGTTTCGATGCGACACTTCTGACCATTCAGAATGGCCTCACCCTCGAGACCTTCACCCGCTTTATCGATCGCACCCAGATCGTTACCGCCTTCATCAACATCGGAGCCGACCTGATGGCGCCTGGTCTCATCAAGCAGGGCAACATAGCTGCTTTCTACGTCGGCGAACCCTTTGCTGATGCGGTAACTGATCGCGTTCGTCGACTGGTAGAGGCTCTCCCGTACGCGCAACCAACCGACAACATTCTTGGCTACCTTTGGGGCAAGGAGGCCTATGGTGCCATGTTGTATGCAGGAGCGGTCTCCGATCTCTCGATCGCCGATTCGCTCTCCGATCCTCGCTACCAAGACCTCATGATCGCCATCGCTCAAGAGGTGCTCGACCAAGCCCCTGTGAAGCCTGAGGGTTTCGATGGTTTCGATCCCCAAGATCTAGAGGGATCCCTCGTACGCCTAAGCGCATTCAACGCCAAAAGCGCTAAGTCGCACAGTGGGATCTATCGCGATCTTATGGTTCGGCGGCGTCCCACTGAGGTGACCGATCTACTTCATGACCTCAAAGGACCACTAACCACCCATGTTGGTCGGCTCATTCAAGCAATTGAGCGAGGTGAGCGAACGTGTGAGGTTGCCAACCTCGATCTCATGAACGCCTACTACCGTGCGCATCGCTACGCTGAACCGCTTCATGCCGTCGTTCGCTACCTCGACGCCCCTTTGCGTGCACCCGAAGGGCCACTCCACGGATACCAGATCGCGGTCAAGGACATCATCGCGATCGCCGGCGCTCCCCTTGGTAACGGTAACCCGGTTGACATGGCTGGACCACCGTCCACCGTCGAGGCGCCAATCGTCTCGATGCTTCGCAGCCTGGGTGCAGACATCTTCGCCACCACTTCACTGCTGGAGTACGCCTTGGGTTGCCCACACCCAAACTTGCCAGATGCGCGCAATCCAGTAGCCCCTGCGCTCACCGCCGGGGGTTCGAGCGGAGGCTCTGCGGTCATGGTCGGCGTCGGGGCTGGAACACTGGCGCTCGGAACCGACACCGGGGGCTCGGTACGCATTCCTGCACACTACTGCGGCGTCGTCGGCTTCAAACCCAGCTATCAACATCTCCCCATAGGAGGTATCACACCACTCTCGCCGTCCCTCGATCACGTGGGCATCTTGGCCACCGACGTCGCAACCGCCGCGCTGTGTTACCGAGCCTTGACCGGTGCCATCGCAACTAGCGTCGCATCCGCTGTGCCAAGACTCGGCTTCATCTCCAACCAACTCGACACCGATCTCCTCGACCCCACCGTCGCCGAGGCGATATTAGGAGCCTTGGCTGTACTCAAAAGCGCCGGTTATGAGATTGTCGAGCTCGACGCAGAACCCTTTGACCAGCTCGACTTGACCTTTGAGACCATCGTCGGCTATGAAGCGCTCCAGATTCATGGCCCCCAGCTCGAGCTCGATCGCGAGCACTTCGGTGAAGAGACTGCACGCGTACTGACGTTAGCCCGATCCATCACCGAGGCTGATTACCATAATGCGCTACGCCAACGTGCCATGGGAGTTGAAGCAGTCACGGCCGGCACGAAAGACATCGACCTGATCATCGGACCCACTGCCCCGATTGTTGCGCCAGGACAGAATCCCTCGCCTGACACACCCGAGGGTTACCTCGAAGGGGTGATGACACGCTGCTACAATCTGACCGGACAGCCCGCGATCTCGATCCCCATCCCTGGATCTCGGCTGCCAGTTGGCCTGCAACTTGCAGGTGGCTTCGGCCAAGACCTCGCACTTCTTGCTTGGGCGACCACCATCGAGGAGTTACTGCAAAAGGGGTAGCCAGCTGCTACGTCCTATTAGCCAGTTGCCACGCTCTTGATCCATGCCTCCACGACGGAGGCAGCAACCCCCAGCGGGACTGCCCCTTGGCCGAGGATCACTCGATGAAAGCCTCGGATGTCAAAGGTCGAGGCTAGCCGTCGCTCAGCCTCGCCACGAAGACGACGAATCTCCCTACGGCCAACCAGATACGCAGTCGCCTGACCTGGCCAACCGATATAGCGATCGATCTCATTGGTAACGTTGGCCATGTTGGTAGCGGTATTCTCCCACATGAACTCGACCGCTCGTTGTCTCGACCAACCATAATGGTGCATCCCTGTATCGACCACGCATCGTGTAGCTCTCAAGGCGTCAAAGGAGAGCATCCCGAGACGTGCGAGGTCACCACTATATAGACCCATCTCGTCGGCGAGGCGTTCGGCATAGAGACCCCAACCCTCTACAAAGGCGCTTACCTCTGCATCGAGGTACCTCCGGAAAGTGGGTAGCTCTTGGAGGGTCTGTGCGGTGGCTATCTGTAGATGATGGCCGGGCACACTCTCGTGGAACGCCAACGCCTCGTACTCATAGCGAAATCGCTCGGTGGGGACGGTAGTTAGAACACAGTGGGCGCCTGGACGGGATCCATCATCTGAGGGTCCGCGATAGTACGCGAGCGCAGCATTCTCGGCCTCGGCCGCTGAGATCTCCTCGATCACACAACTAGCAATCGCTCGGTCGGGAAACCACTTCAAACGCTCACGCTCTGCCGCCGCGAGCGCCCGCGTTACCACCTCAACAATCTGGGTGCCATCCTCAAAGCGCAGCGTCGAGTCAGTGCGCAGACGATCGAAGAGAGCCCGTCGGTCTGTGATCCCAAACAAACGGCCACCGATGGTAGCCCACTCATCGTCGAGCTCAGCCAGCGTCTCTAACCCCAAGTTATGGATCTCCTCAGCGGTCATGGCGGTCGTCGTGTGGCGAGCAAGTGCTCGATGATAAAGGGCGTCGCCATCTTCAATAGAGCCGAGTCCGACCTCGTGATCAGCTCGAGCATGGATCAGTGGACCAGTGGCCAGATAGTCGCGCAAGGAGGCGATAGCAGGCCGAATGCTCTCGTGCACGAGGGTTCGAATCCGCTCGCGGACACCCTCTAAATCTTGGGGCAGAGCCACGTTGATGAATAGATCATGGGCGTCATCGAGTGCTAGATGTCCGTCGAGCTGAGCTATCGCCTGACGAACGCCGGCGGCGGTAGAGAACTGGCGGGCCTCATCAGCCTGGCGATAACGTTCACTAATGGTGGCAAAGAGGGCAGGCAATCGCGAGAGTCGCTCGAGATAGTTGTCGACTCCGGTACGATCTACAATCACCGCTGTCGGAACAGTCTGGAAGATCCTTGCCTGAGGAGCAACATAACCCCCTGCCGAGATGTTGCGGGCCCATAGCTCGTCCTCAAGATCCATGCCCGCACTCCATGCAAGTGCCTCCATGACCTCAAGATTCACCCGTTCATCGAAGGTCAAGTTCTGGAGGCTCTGCTCATCTCCAAGCAGAGCCTCGATCCGCACTCGCAGCCCTCGATAGCCTGAAGCCGTCGCGAGCTCTCCCTCGCGACTGAGGTCTGGGAGCGCAGCATCGAAACCACGAAGACCAAGTTCGGTAGCGGTCAGCGGATCGCGTCCGTGCTTATGAGCAAAGAATGCTTCATTGAGACTGGCAAGCTCTTGCTGGACTCCGTCGATCATAACTATCCTCCAGGTCTATCTTTAGTGCTCAATGATTGGAAAAGTGCATATACCGGTTCTTCTGCACGATTCCATTCATCCTATGGCCAAGGTGTGCAACCAGCCCCACCATTGACAAACTCCATCGATAATTGAAAGCAGTCCGACTACAAAACTTCCTGGCTCTAAGTCGCCCATTGAAGGCACCGAGACTCAATCAGTGATTCCGCTGCTGGTTTTATGTTGGCAAGACAGAAGGTGATCTGGAGCGGAGAATGGTAGTTGCCAGACGAATGAGTGTGCGATGGTTGGTATGCTCATTCAATTTTGGCTGACCTTGGTGAAACCGTCTCTGCGTCTACTGCGTATCGTCTCGAGCGAGAGCTAAACCGTGGCTGGGCCAAGCATCCCGAGGATGTTGGGGTGCCTAGAGCATCTAAGATTATGGGATTCTTGCCCGTGCTATCCTCTCACCCGGTGGCCTGGGACTCACGGCTCGAGAGATGATGGCGACCGGTTTTGGCAGCTCAACCACCGCGTCACGCTCGGCTAGCGCGTAGCGTTTCTCTGTGCGTTGTTGCGATCAAGACAACCAGAGACTGTGTTTGATCCTATCGAGGCATCGCGTGTTTCTGAGCTAAGAGCCGGCTGCGGTAGGGTGCAAAGATTAGCTCTTAAGCCTCGGGGGGCAGTCTTGGGCGACCAGTATCAAGGCGGGACGCAGTCCCATGTATCGAGGTGCCAACAATTGGGGAAGGTTCTGTTCTATCAAGCTGGGGAGGATGGCACTCTGTCGAAAACAACTAGCATCGGAACAGGTATGGCACGATTCGATCGGAGTGAACAGCGACGCACGATTCTAGGAGGCGGTCTTTGGGTCTGGAGCCTCCTCTTCGTGGGTTCTCTCGGTGCAGCGATCATCATGACGTTGGTCTACCCCTCGCACTCCACCAGTCGCGAGGTTGGTGCTGTGATTGCGGAACTAGTTGCAGCGCTCAGTTGGTTCGGCATTGGAAAGCCGGTGTTCGTCCAACTTGGACGCTCGAAGACTCGACTCTGGGTGCTGATCGGATCGCAGATCGTTATTCTCGCCATCTCGTCCTCGCTCAATCCGAACACTGGCTACCTCTTGATGCCTGTAGCAGCGTTGGTCTATGCCATATTGCCGCTGCAGCTTTCGTTGCCGAGTGTTGCTGTGATCGAGGGCATGGTGGGCTTTCTTTCGCACTACTTTGCGCGGCCGTCGGTTTCGTACGTAGTGATCGCCGATTGGTTTGTACCGACTTTTGTCGCCGGCTCCTTTGTCGCCATCTTTATCTCTCGACTCCTTGACCAACAGGCGAATCTCTCGCGGAGCCTCAATGAGTTGCGTGTTACCCAGGGCAGACTCTCTGAACTCTATCGCCAAATTGGCGAGAATAACGAGCGAGAGCGGCTCGCGGCGCGTATTCACGAGACGATTGCACAACAACTTATTGGCATTTTGCTGATCGTGCGTGGTGGACAAGATGGTGCTATCGACGTCGAGCTAATTGAAGAAGCGGCACAGACCGCTCTCGATGCGGCGCGAGCGGTCATTCGAGAGGGGCAACTGCCAGCTACAACGCTGGCGTCGGTCGCCGATGAGGTGGAACTGTTGAAGGACAAGCTCCAGTCCAGTGGCGTTACCTTGATCGTGAAGCACTTTCCTTCTACCGAGTTTCTACTCGATCCGACAACGACTGAGTGCATGACCCTCATCCTGCGAGAGGTCGGAAACAATATCATCCGTCATTCGAAGGCGAGAACTGCTTACCTCGATTTTGTCGAAGAGGAGGGGTCGCTTATCGTCCTCGTTGAGGATGACGGCGTAGGTTTCGAGGCCGAGGGGACTGATCTCCGCGAACACTTTGGGCTTGAGTTGATGCGGCGCAGAGTTGAGCAAGTCTTCGGTGATTTTAGTATCAAGAGCCATCGAGAGACCGGAACACAAATCAAGGTTCGGTTGCCAAGATGATCAAAGTTGTGATTGTTGATGACCATACCATCGTACGACGTGGACTGCTTGGCATCTTGGCAAAGGCTCCTGATTGTAAGATCGTTGGTGAAGCTGCCGGTATAGCGCAAGCGAAGCAGGTTATCAGCGCACAGCTACCAGATGTAGTGTGTTGTGACCTCAAACTCCAAGATGGCGACGGCGCTAGTCTGGTTGCTTGGGTGCGCGATAGGACCGAGGCTAACGCGCTTGTGCTGACGACCTATGATGAACCAGCTTTAGTTCGTTCGGCACTCGCGGCGGGGGCAAAGGGTTATCTCTTGAAGGATGTGGAGGAATCGATTCTCTTCGATGCGATCCGGCGAGTGGCGACTGGGCGAAGCTACTATGCAACGGCGGTAAGCAGCAGGATCTCGCACGATCTGCTCAACGATGCTCTCCTTACTCAAAGAGAGCTCGAGGTGCTCACACTCGCGGCCTCCGGTGCCACCAATACCATTATCGGTGGGGTGCTCGGTATTAGCGAGCCAACCGTGAAGACTTATTTCGCGCGTATTTTTGGCAAGCTTGGTGTGAGTACCAGAACACAGGCGGTGGTGGCCGCCATCGATCACGGCTATCTCGACCGAGGTGCTATCTATCGCTAGTAGTCGTCGAGTCGTCACGTCAAAGATAATCGATGTCTCTAAATGCTTGCAACCTGCTCGTTCTAGGGCGCATCCGAACCCACTGTTCACACTGCTGGCTTTGTCACCATCGAAACGCTTGTAATCATGTCGGCTGGCCAATTAGGACGGTGGCGAACGCTGGCCTGAGGATCAAGCGCTAGGGTGCTGTTGCAAAAGAGCCGCATCGGCGGAGCCTAGCGCGCAAAGGAGAACTTATCATGTCTCGACCAACCATCCCAGTGGCACTCGTCACGGGCACAGCACAGGGGATAGGTCGCGCTGTCGCCGATCAGCTCGAGGCGGATGGACTCCAGGTGCTACGCACCGATCGTGAGGAGATGGACGTTACCGATGCCGAGTCGGTAGAGCGCTTTGTGGCCTCTGCACCCCCTATTGACGTATTGGTTAATAGCGCTGGTGGAGTTCTCGGCCAAGTTCATCGGCCACTAGAGGAGGTAAGTGACGCGGATTGGCGGGCTGTCATCGACGTCAACTTGACCGGCACATTTCACTGTGTACGCGCTGTGGTAGCCGGGATGAAGCAGCGAGGATGGGGTAGAATCGTCACCATCTCCTCGGGCGCAGGAAGAAGCGTATCCCTCACCGGAATCCAGGCCTATGCTAGTGCCAAGGCTGCTCAGATCAACTTCACTCGCCAGATGGCCCACGAGCTTGGCCCTTATGCGATCACCGTGAACGCCATCGCACCCGGCTTTGTGCTCTCCAATCCGACGACGATCGCTCAGTGGGAGTCCTACGGAGCTGAAGGTCAACGCAAGCTAATAGAGGGGATTGCGCTGAGGAGACTTGGCGAGGCAGCTGACATTGCCAATGGAGTTTCGTTCTTCGTATCCGAGCGTGCCAGTTGGATCAGTGGTCAGACGCTCTCGATTGACGGCGGAAGTGCGCTGTTCTGAGCGTGACTGCGTCTTGCACGGTCCGGCGAGCACATCTTCAAGCAACCTGGTAACCGAACCATTTCCCAGCCAGTTCAGTTCGCTGGTCACGTGGTTCATTTGCAACCAAGTTGCGTTCAGCCGATTCAGCCACAAACACAGGGCGGACTGCCTCCAAATCGACAATGCCGATACGAACAGGTCGCACTCACATCGGGTACTCGACGACGGTCGACGCTGGATGCACCGGCGGGAGATGATAGCCGGCTGAAGCTACAGAACGTTTGCTAACAGTTTTAAACCTTCATCCAGGCAGATCATAGGAAGCCATGTATTCGACCACGGATCAGCCATCTTGAGGGGACCGGGCTAGAAGGTCGCTCACCTCATGGGCAAGGCGCCAACCGGCACCAAACCCATCGGCAACACTGTACGAGCGCTCCTCGGCTCGTCTACCTTCACGAACACCAACGAGGGCTTGGCTTCGCAGTGTATCTCGGCCAGCCCAAGATCCATCTAACAGATCGGCTGTGTGCAAGGTATCTACCAGCAGCACATAGATTCCTCGCAGCAATCCGAAGTGAGGATCGGCGGCCAGCACCGTTTTTCACTAAGACAACGAGGAGGTAATCACCCTCACCCGTCTAGAGACGGAGTTGGCTTAGAAATCAGTCAGTGGAAGCACCATTTGCGGCTTAGCAATAATGTGATCATCTCTTAGTGGATGTACCGCGGTGCCGATGGAGAAGAACTCTGTGGTGTGTCCACCCCACTGATGTGGCAGCGCGAGCAGCTTTACACCAACGATACCCTCGGCGTGCAACGCCTCGGCCTCAGCCTGCATCCGGCTCATCGCTAGCTCTCGGGCGTCATAGAGCGCCTCAGTGAAGACCGGAATCTCTGTGTTTTGGCCAAAATTTCCCATCGACTTCAGCATCCCCTGATGGGCTATATGGTATACACAGGTCCCCATAACCATTCCCAGAGGGGCATAACCGGACTGGAGCAACGTCCAAAAGTCTTGTCCACTCAAGTCCGAAGTAAATGGGCGCCCGCCGCTCTGCCAATTGATTGAGGTATCGTCAGCCTTCACGGCTGTACCCACCGCAATGAACTCGGCAATATCGTTACCGAACTCCTTGAACTCTACGTCAAGGCGAACGCCCACGATGCCGTCTGCTCCAAGCACCTCAGCCTCAGACTGCATCCGCTCCATCGCGAGCTCCCGGGCATGATACATCGCAGAAGTCAACTTGTCGAGCTCTTGGTTGCTACTCCATCGACCCACTTGGATGCCGACATGGTAGATAGAGGATCCAAACACCAGCCCCAAGGGCCGGAATCCGGCCTCGCGAACGAGTAAGAACTCATTGACCGATAGGTCCGAGGTGAACAGGGAGGTGGACTGCCCTGGCCGCATCTCCTGGAGGCGCCGAATAGCGTCCTCAGGCACCCCTAGCTGTTCTGGATCGAGGGTCTCTTCAGCCATGTTGTTATGCTCCTGTCTTTCTTGACTTCAGATAGATAATCGAAAGGGGTTGCATGCGTGTCTCCGCTTGACCCGACTGTGCAATCGTTGTGCCCACTACGCGAACCTCGCAAAGATGATCGGAGTGGCCCTGTCCCATCTCGTTTCGGAAAATGTTGGAGTCGAGAGAGTCGATGATCATCCCAACCTCATCCTTGGGCTTGAGGTGTCGTCGTAGGCTCTGCCGGGCAGAAGAGCGAGCCGAATTAGCGAGATCACTAAAACCAGTCAGCTCGGCATTTGGCGCGAACATCGACCCCTGGGTCAACGTGTTGTAATCGTCGTGACGCACCGCCACCGTAACCTCGACAAGCAACCGAACCGGCATCCAACCATGGTGTAGCAACTTCGACACATCTTGGCCATCGAGATGGGTGGTAAAAATATCGCGACCATGGTGGTCCTTCACGACAGTAGATCGCACCGCAGTGCCCATCGCCATGAACTCAATAGCTCCGCCTTCGAAACGACGTTGGGTGAGTTGCACTCCTACGACACCGTGAGCATTGACCGCCTTCGACTCGGTGAGCATGCGGTTCATCGCCACCGTCCACCCGCGATTAATCACATCGACGTAAGGTTCATAACCTCCATAGAACTGCTGGCCTCCACCCATTCGTACACCTGACATACCGGCATTCATGCCAAAGGGTGTTCCATAGCCCTGGTTATAGACCCCACACGAAGGCATCACTGCCCCATAGGTGCTGAGCACCACGCTTCCCATTACTTCGCTCACCGGTCGATAACCCACCGACTCAATGCCAGTATTAGCAGTTATCGAAAGGAGCGATGATCGCAACGAAGAGGCAGCTGCCGATTCTACACGGCGTTGTGCGGCCGGCGGTAAACCCTTGCCATCCCAATCTGCCACGCTGTCACGACCTCCCCTAATCTAGAATTAGGTTACCACACTCATACCACAATGCAAAGGACGTTTCAGCAAACTGTCAGGTCGCCGATGGCGAGCATCAACTCAGTCGGCCTCCAACACATAGGTAGCAATTGTGAAACCTTGACTCGCGAGTGGTCCATGAGTCGCTCGACGAGAGGAGTGCAGCCGCCAACCAAGATGCTCATAGATCGCAGCTACCTGCCCGATCTCTACCACAACTCGCAGGGTTGGCAACAACCCACGTAGCCGTAACTCATTTACTCCATACTCCAAGAGTGCCTTTCCTACACCGCTCCCCCGAACCTTCGGAGCGACAAAGAGGCGAAATATCTCACCAACCTCTGTCCCATCACTGAGTTGGGAGAACTTCAAGCCGACATGGCCCAACAATGTGTTACCATCCAACGCCACCCACGCACCCAAAAATTGCTCGCCGGTCAGCCATGCAATTGGATCACTTGGCCAGACCACCGGATAGTCGTCTTGCTCATGTATTTCAGCCAAGACGGTGATGCATTCGGTGAGATGGCTTGCGTTGCGAGGGAGAATCCTATATGTCACAGCCTGCCATGGTAGTCCTCATCACCTCCCGATCCTGGAGCAAAGAGCAAACCTCTGCCGGTCCGTGATCGGGCGTCCGAAGCCGATGTTGCAAGTGACCACTAGCTTTTGCAGTAGCCAGAGTCCTAAAGACGTGGCTAGATCCCTTTCTCTAGCGTGTGGCTGACTCTAGAGATGTGGTTGATGACGACAAAAACAGGTCACCACCAGAAGCGATAATGAGATCGAGTTCGTGACCGTTAACAACTGGTCATCCGCAGCATCACTAGGTGTAACTATTCAGGTCACCACCGAGAGTCGGTCGGGTGAAGCTGCGAGGGAAGTGTTTCTCGGTCGCTAGGGCGAAGCGGTTCAAGGGTTCGTAGCGCGTCTCGGACAGCAGCTTCGTTGTGTCTCTGTCCGAGGAACGTCCAAGGTGCAGTCGGGCGCTGGTTGCATACGTTCTAGCGGATGCCGGTAGTGAAGGCTCCCCCGGCTGGACACACGCTAGAAAGTCCTGTAGCTTTGGTGCTGTGAACCAGATCGGGCAACCATCCAGCGAGAGTATCGTCACCGAGAGCGTGGCGGCAAACAGTAGGCAGGCATCGAAGAGCGCAGACGGTTCTCTTTACCGCTATGTTGGCCGGGAGTTCACCGAGGTGGAGATGGAGATAGTGCGCACCCTCTGTTTGGACCCGGCGTATCCTACCCGGGCATCAATCTCGCGGGCGCTCTGTCGATCCCTTGGGTGGACAAAGCCAGACGGTGGGTTAAAGGATATGTCAGCGAGGGTCGCACTCGCCAAGATGGCGGCTGACGGACTTATTACCCTACCTGCACCCACAGGGCCACAGCCAGTTCCTAGGAGGCACCTGGAGGCAACGATCGAAGAGGGCCCTATGCTGGCCTGCTCGCTTGGCGAGCTCGACTCTGTCTCACTTGTTAAGGTCGATACCCGCTCTGACTCCGCAACATGGAATGAGCTCATCGGACGCTTCCATTATCTCGGCTACACCCGCGCCT
>NZ_JXUW01000044.1 GCF_000949255.1 Ferrimicrobium acidiphilum DSM 19497
TTGAAATCTATCTGCGCCACTTGGCTCCTTTGGTCTGTCAACAACGGATGGTCGAATGCACCGACGAGCACCTGCCTGGCCTTGCGATGTAACTGCCTGATGTAGACGTCTTTGATCTGGCCGTGCTCGACGTAACGGCCAGACTTACGTCCATATCCTGCGGTCTCACCGACGTAAAGGAACGAAGAAGCACCATAACAAGTCCCGATGTGGCGGGAGGGATCGACCAAACGTCTCAACCAAGAGCACCCGGTGTCCCCACGTATCAACCCAGTCTGCACTCAAACGTCGCAGTGCCTTTGACATCACAGCGGATGCAGTGTTGGGACGCCTACCAGCAGGCAGAATACAGAATCGTTGGTTCGATGCGACGAAACGTAACCTGCGTTGCTGGAGATCTCTCGTCCAGCCGATGAACCGATCACGAGGTCCACACGATAGTGCGGGTGACGCGAACCCGAGCAGTGCTACCCACCCGCCACAGGAGTCCGTCGCTACATAGCGCATCGTCTCACCGACCATCCGGTGGCCAAGCCAGTGATGCTCGTCGAGTTCCGCATCGAACCTATTGGCGTCACCGACGCTTATCGGAGCAACGCTCAATCCCACAAACCACTCATCTCGCATCCGATGAACTTAGCATTACCAGGACGAACGCGCCAATCGACACATAACACTGCAGGTCACAGCCATAGGGCTTCGACTATGAAAAGGCCGTGGTTAGGCGTGGCACCTGATGGCTACCCGAATGCTCCCGCGTCCGAGACTGTCCGAAAACTCCAGATTCGGTGTCCGAAATGAGCGAAATGTGCACTCATACAGCCATTGCAGCCCCAAATACCCCTACTGAACTGGGGTTGTGGGCCCTCCATGGGAGTCCGGGCATCCACATGAATGTCAATAGAGCCACTTGAGAGCCAATGGGTCAGTCTCTCCGCCGAGTCCACTCTAGCAACCGCCTCCAAGACCGCGAAAGCGCCCTCCCAGCAATACCTCAACAACGCCAACTCTTTCAAACCCGCTCATAGCTTATCAATTGGTCAATCATTCGGCACAGCAGCGGAGCCAGGTTCTCCAAACCTGACCTCACCAGAGATCTCGCTTTTGGTAAGCTTGCCGTAGCATGGCCCACTTAGTCAGGGAAACTGGCAGTGGAAGCCTGATACCAGCGTTGTCGAGGAGTTCGGAGTAAGGCGTTGTCCAAGTGACTAAGGACATCAGGATGAATTCGTTGTGACCTCTAACTCTTTCTCCATTCCGACGATATTTGACGTTCCGGACGTCCAGATACTCGATACTGATCACATCATCAATACGTTGAAGACTGCTGCAAGGAACGGGATGCTTATAACATCACCGGGCCGTATCTATGCATCACGCCACGTCTACGACGAGATTTATCAGGCTGATAAGCTCGGCAACGCCAATAAGTTCGAGAAACTAGCTAGTCAGTCGATTCATGAAGGTTGGAGTACTACTTCCGATAAGTTCCAGAGCGTATTCGAAAATGACTATCTCCCCACCATCGTGTTCGTCGACGTCGGCAACCTCTTCGTCGATCACGATTACGCGATGCGAGTACGCGAAAAGGACCACAAGGACGTTCCAACAGCTCAGTTGTCAGTGCTACTGTCTGGAGTCAGTAGGATCGTCTATTCGCTCGACAAATCTTTGAAAAGGGCTGAATTATCGCCTCCGAACCTCCCAGACGTGTTGGATGCTCGGGAGGCGGCCGACCTCGCAAACGTCTCAGTGTTCGGTGCGTCGGCGACTGGAGCAGGTATATCCATCGGCATCAATGAAGGGACCAAGGCGTTAGCGGGCTGGCTCAAGCTGCCACAATGGTTAGTCGTGATCGCTGCGATCGGGATCGGTATAGCGATTCTACGAAAACCAGAGCGCAGGCGCAGTTTCATTGACGCAGTGGCGCCTATTGGTGAGTTTCTGCTTGAGACTATAGAGCAGCGTTCATCAGCAGAGGCCGTACTCGATTCAGCAGTCCTTCCAGCCAACACCATCGGGCTTGGGATTGAGCAAGCCGTCGCGGCACTGCTCGTGCAGGTTCCAGTTGGCCAGGGATTACTCGTACGCGAGATCATGGAACAACTACCGCAAACCGGATACCCTGCCAACGGGCTCAAACAAACAGAATTAAGATCGATCCTGGAAGCCACTCCCTGCTTCGTACGAGTGCAGCGCTATCGTTGGCAGCTTGGGCAAGTCCTGGGTGGTCAACTACCAGTGGGAATGGAGTAAGGTGGCTGATCCAGATCGACCAGACAGAGACATCGACCTCGTTTTTATTACTGGGGCAGGGGCAAGCTGCGAATTCGGTATCGGTGGGAACAAGTTGCCGCTCATGAGCGAGTGGTCTGATGCTCTTGTTGACAAGCTCTTCAAAAAGGAAGCCTCATATCTAGAGGCGACTGGATTGACCAAGCAGCTTTCGGGACCTAGATTCGAGCAGACACTTGGGCACTTCCTACGCGTTGTGCAGGCTTTTCCAACGATTGAATCGATCCTGGAGCCGAGTCGGCAATTCCAAACTATTGAAGGTCTCCGCAATGACAACGTGCTTAAGGAGTGGCACTCCTCGACAAACTTTCACTTGCAGGCTATCGTCAAATTGATCCACGAATCGCTCTATGAGTCATTTGGTAGTAATCGCATCGATTATGAAGGCGCCACCAGAGCCTACGAGGCGCTGTTTTCGCAGTTAGGAATCGGCAGAACTCAACGTCTGGTCTATGCCACCACCAACTACGACTCAATTGGCGAATACGTACTGGATCAACTTGGCTGGCTCCCGGATTGGGGAACGCCACACAACAGTCAAACTAACGGTGGAGAGCAACCCCTAAGGGTTGAAGGCCTGCTCGACGGGATACCTAGGTATGCGCCTGTCTTGCACCTTCATGGTAGCATCGGGTGGTTCCAGCGCGAGGACGAAGCAATCTCCAACAGCAGTACCAGCTACAACGAAAACTTTGGCATCCCGATGATCATGCTCCCCGATCCTGACAAGGATTACGGCTCCTACCCACTCATCGCTTCCCTCTGGAGCGAGTTCCAAACCGCTCTTCGACGCGCAAAGCAGATTCTTGTTCTCGGGCATTCCCTTAATGACAAGGCGTTAGTCACGGCATTGCGAGACAACGTTGACCGTCAAGAACGTATCGCTATCACTGTGTATGATTCTGGATCCGACGGATCAACAAGTCCCCTACGCGAGGAGCTTGCCTCCGCGATAAGCATACCGCTTCACTTTGCAAGAGACATGGGATCGATCACAACCAAGCTCAACGAGTGGCAGGAGCGCCTTGATCAGGCTCTTCGGAAAGAACCGGCATGAGCGCCGCCTGCGAGTTGAGTAGCCGCTGTTGTCCGACAAGAGAAAGGGCTATCGCGTACAGGATGCGAGGGTCGCACTTCGGGACGGGCTACAAGACAAACTATGCAAGAAGTGGGGTTGCTGTCCTACAGACGACACTAGGTCCAGACTGGCAACGCCGGAAGTTCACGTGCCTCAGAATCGTATCGTATGGCGAATCTACCAAGGAGAGCTTTGGTATGACTTTCTGGGCATCTAACGAGGTTTCCAACCCATGACTGAGCCCCAAGAACTGGTCTCACGACGCATTCGAAGAGAATTTCAAGAGCACTTGGTGAGCTGGACGCTCAGAGATATCCGTGGCTTCTTTGATGACGAGGGCTTCACTCCTGGTCCCGAAGTACCGGGAGTAAAAGGTGAGCGTCGCGGACTGGTCGCCAGCTATTATACCGAAATTGACTGGCGTAGCCCTAGCCAGGTCCGACGATTCCTCAACGTTATACAAACCGTTCTGATGAACACCCACTCCGATTTCCGAGAGAAACTGACGAACACCCTGCGACTGGATGGCTACTCGGTTGAAGACGACTTTCGAATACATGGAGGACCACTTGACAAGACGAAGGCAGCAGAACTTCCAGTAGCTGCCTTATCGGACCCGTCGGCAATCTGGGAACATATGCAACGCATCAACGACGCGATGGATCGCGACCCTGCCGCAGCCATTAGCGGCGCCAAAGCGCTCATCGAGTCCACCACCAAACTGGTACTAGACGAGTTGGGGCGGGAATATGATCCGAAAGCCGATATCCCTGAGTTAGTGAAGCTCGCTCAGACGGCGTTACGGCTTCATCCCTCTCAAGTTGCTCCAAGCGCCAAAGGGGCAGCTACCACCATACGCATCCTCTCCAACCTGAGTCAGCTCGCAATCGGAGTTGCGGAACTACGTAACGAGTACGGCGCTGACCATGGACGTTCAGCACCTATTGTCGGCCTGGGCCACCGCCAAGTCCACTTAGCAGTCGGCGCGGCTAGGGTCTACTGCCAGCTACTCTTGGAAACCCTTGGGGATCCTAAGGCTCCGTGGAGGGTCAAGCCCGAGAGTTGACTACCCTAAACTCTCCGTGCCAGCTCCCTTGACGATTCACTTTCGAGGAGCAGTCGACACTGGTGAGTGAAAACGAGGCTTGCTGGCTCGTCCTGCTTGAGAATGCTCGCGGCGGTAGTTGTTAAGTAAGTGTAAATGGCTACGAGGTAGAGTAGCCACTCTGCTCGGTCCCTCGAGAGACACCAAACTAACTCACTTCGGTCACCGCGACTGTCAAACATGAAGTCGACACCATACATGTGGACGGTAGCAGAGGTTGTGCTCCACGCCGCCCGGATCCACTCCATATGCGGCTGCTTTGCAAGCTTATTAATGGTGCCTTGTGCATGGTTGCACATTTCGCTCATTTCGGACACCGAATCCGGAGTTTTCGGACAGTCTCGGACGGGGAGCATTCGGGTAGTCATCGGGTGCCACGCTTAACCCCTACCTCACCTCCTTTCTGGTGATGCGTTCTTGGTCGGTGACCCATCGTTCTTGGACGGCCCCTTGAGCGTGGTCCATTTAGCTCGTGAAATACCACTTTCTTTCTACTTCAACGGTTTAAGCAAGACTCTTTCGGAATTCACGGACCTGACTGGCTAATTTCTCGACGCGATCTCTGTCGACTTTGTTTTCGAAGACACCACCCGCTTTGAGGTAGGTTCCGACGATCGCTCCATCAGCGATGCTCAATTGTTCGGCGACGTTATCGGCTCCGACCCCAGTGTTGACAAAGACCGGGACGTCGCCCGCTGCTGACTTAACGAGCGCGAGCGACTGGGTGTCGGTCGGTGCTCCTGCGGTGAGGCCCGAGACGCAGATAGCATCGGGGAGCGTGGCAAAGACGGTCGTCTCTGTGATCGAACGAAGGTCGCGGTCACCCAAGTACTTGGCAGACTCAGGAACGATATTGAAGAGAAGCTTGACATTGGACCCACCGACTCGCGCTCTATGGCGCGCCACTTCGCCGATGTTGGTATCCCACAATCCGAAATCACTTGCATAGACCCCAGTGAAGATTTCACGGACATACTGTGCGCCCGTGGCAACGGCGAGATCAATAGAGGCGCGTCCGTCCCACAATACATTCACACCATAGGGGATGTGGATCGAACTGAGAAGTTCACCCAAGATTCGCGCCATGGTTATGGCTGTAATGGGTTCTGTTTTGGTGAGATATGGAAGACTAAACTCGTTTGAAACCAGAATGCCGTCAACACCGCCCTCTTGAAGATCGTCGAGTTCCTCGCGCGCGCGTTTAATCACCGCCGAAAGCCCGGCCTTGGTATCAAACCCCGGATCGCCAGGAAGCGCACTTAAGTGGAGCATTGCGATTACAGGTTTCTGGACGTGAAAGACCTCATCAAGCCACATGTTCATAGCAATCCTTCCTAAGGTTTGGGAATCCTGACATAGGTTGTGCAGTACCTATGTTATCTAGCAACACTGATTAGCCCTGCACATGATGTAAATTAACAAAAGGGTAACAAACGCTGTGAACTTGTGACATGTGTGTGCTAGAGTTGATGTCATGACAACGGAGACCCGCCGGGCACTCATCGAAGAAAGCGTCATGACCAGAGGCGAAATCGACTTCATGTCGCTTGCATCTGAGTTCAACGTCTCGGAAATGACGATTCGTCGGGATATTATGAGGCTCGAAGAGAAGGGCGTGGTTCGTCGTGTGGTCGGAGGGGCAATAGCCCTTGTCGGTAAGGCAACAGAGCCGCCGTTTGAGGCTAGAGCTACTGTGGCTGCCGAAGGTAAAGCTCATATCGCCGAAGTGGCGGTAGCACTGCTGCAGCCACACGAAACAGTCATCCTTGACAGCGGTAGTACCGTTCTTGCAGTTGCTAAGGCGATTAAGGGAAAATCTCTAGCTCTAACCGTGGTGACGCCAAGCATCCTGGTGGCGATAGAGCTTGTTAATGAACCGGAGACCGTCGTGTTACTCACGGGTGGGGAGGTCCGCAGTGGAGAACTTAGCATGATAGGCGTCGAAACCGAAGAAGCTTTCGCTAGGTATAACTGTGACGTCTACATCATGGGAGTGGCGGGAGTTGACGCGGACCATGGCGTCTCGGACTATCACAGGGAAGAGGGTAGCGTGAAGCGCGCTGCAGTCAAGGCCGCCGATCGCGTCATTGTCGTAGCTGACGAATCGAAGCTCGGACGCGTTCAGCTGATGAATGTGGCACCATTTAGCACAATCGAAGCGTTAGTGACTGATGGTCACCCGGAGCATCCGGTGCTTCAAGCCGCGAGAGATGCTGGGGTCGACGTGGTTTGCGTAACAAAGGCTCGAGATTCACACGGTGAACTTGATGGGTAAATTCACCATTGGCATCGACATCGGTACCACTGGGACAAAGATAGTTCTATTCGATGTCGACCTCGGTATAGTTGGTCAGGCGAATCGAGAGGCGAGTCAATTTTCGCCCCAGCCAGGCTACTCAGAGGCCGATCCGAGTCAGTGGCTGGTGAATGCCGTGGATTCGATAAGAGAGGTAGTGGCGAGCGCTCACGCGCGTCCAGAGGATGTTATTGCTATCGCAACCTCCGGGATGGTGCCTGCCGTGATCCCTGTCGACAATAATGGGGCTCCCCTGCGACGCGCCATTCTACAAAACGATGCACGTGCAGTCGAAGAGGTCGGCCACCTTACTTCCTTGCTTTCGGCGGTTGACTTGGTTTCCCTTACCGGTTCCGCGCTCACTCAGCAATCCGTCGCGCCGACAGCTGCTTGGCTGATGTCACATGAACCCGACATTTGGACCCAAACATCTCATCTTGTCGGTTCATACGACTGGGTACTGATGGCGCTAGGTGCAGAGCCACATGTCGAGCGTAACTGGGCATTGGAATCGGGTCTATTCACATTGGAGTCGGAGCAGCTCACCGAAGTGCTACAAGCGACGGGCTTGGATTCTAGCCTTCTGCCGCCGGTGTACTCGCCAGGGCAACGAGTAGGAACTTTGAGCGCTGCCGCAGCTGAGCGCACTGGCCTGGCAACAGGCACGCCGCTCATTGTCGGGGGGGCGGACCACGTGCTATCTGCCTTTGCCGCAGGAGTGGAGAGCGAGGGTGACTGTTTAGTCAAGCTTGGTGGGGCTGGCGACATACTTGTAGCTAGCGATCGGCCAATCGTGGATTCCCGAATTTATCTTGACGCCCATCCGATCCCGGGTAGGTGGTTACCCAACGGTTGCATGGCTACCAGTGGGAGCTTGGTTCGATGGTATCAATCAGTCATTGGAGGGGAGAAGCTCGACATCCTCGACCAAGAAGCTGCAGGCCGATCAGCTGCTGAAGTTCTGTGCCTGCCGTATTTTCTAGGGGAAAAAAGTCCCATCCACGATGCGGACCTGCGAGGTGCTTTCGTTGGCCTCCATCTCGGGCATACCCGGGCGGATCTTTATAGATCCGTGTTGGAAGGGATCGCATTCGGCTTTCGGCATCACGCAGAAGTCTTCCGTGAGATTGGCATTCACCTAGACCGGGTGATCATCACAAATGGTGGCAGTAAATCAACCCTTTGGAAACAGATCCACGCTGAAGTGCTGGGGACCGAGTTGATTCCGATCATGAACCATCCGGGTGCATCACTCGGTGCTGCACTTGTTGCGGCTGTTGGAGTTGGTGCTATTAGCGATTGGGCTGAAGCAAAGAAATTCCTCTCCTTTGGTCCACCAGTGATCCCCGAACCCTCAAGAGTCAAGACCTACGAAGCCGCATACAACGAATGGCGTGAACTTGACTTGGCCATCACGCCGATTTCGCACTCAATATCAAGGAGAACACGCACATGACCAAGACCGTAGTTATTACAGGGGCAGGTTCCGGTATCGGAAGACACATTGCCATCGTGCTCGCGCAGCGAGGATGGCAGATCGTGGTCGCTGACATCAACGAGGATGGCGCCCGCGCGACGGCGGCTGACCTTGATTCAAGAAACGGCCAGCTGCACGAGCATGCGATTCTGGACGTAAGTGACCCTCACAAAGCCCGACAAGTTGCAGACGATGTTGCAAGTCGCCTTGGTCTCGATGCGTGGGTGAGCAATGCGGGCGTCTCTTACATGCAAAGGTTTCTGGATACCCCGATTGAGTCCTATGACAAAACCTTGGAAGTCAACCTGAAAGGGGTCTTTGTCTGTGGTCAGGCCGCTGCTCGTGCTATGGTCCGAATCGGAGCTAAGGGTGCGATCGTTAACACCGCTTCCATGGCGGGAAAACAGGGCAGAGTACCGTACTTGGCTGACTATGTTGCCTCGAAGTTTGGTGTAGTCGGATTAACTCAAGCGATGGCCTTCGAGCTCGCCGAATACGGGATTACTGTAAATAGTGTATGTCCAGGATATGTAGTCACTCCTATGCAAGAGCGAGAAATGACATGGGAAGCTCAGTTGCGAGGAATTACTCCAGATAAAGTGCGCCAACTCTACATTAATGATACTCCGCTTCGCAAACTCGAACAACCCGATGACGTCGCTAATGTGGTCGCGTTTCTTCTTTCGGACGATGCCCGATTCATCACGGGAGAAGCAGTTGCAGTAAATGGGGGAGCTTACATGGATTGAAGAGAGTCGTTGCAATCCTTATGCTCTTGTTGAGTCCGTAAGCATAGCGCAATGACTCCCTCAACCGAAAGAAGGGTCTTGTTCACGCGAGAATACCACGATGTTATAGGTCGCACGGTTTACACAATCTGATTATAAAAAAGGGGGGTGCAGTCGTATTCGATGATTATCAGAAGATATTTATCCATATTATCAGTGTTAGTATGACCGTCGAAAACCGGGAGATAGGCCTTCGGTTCTATCAAACCCATAGCATTTGGAGGAACACGGCATGTCAATAAGTGAAACATCAGTCGAGTCAATTAGCCCAGGGTTGCGAAGCTCTGCTTCATTGCGGCGTGGGGCAATGAATCGAGTAGAGGCCTTTACCTCGAGCGTCGCGGCAATAGCACCTGCTATCAGCGTCTTAACTGTGTTCGGCGCAATTTTTGCGGCCGCTGGTTTGGCGTCGCCGCTTGTTCTGTTGTTAGCGGTAGTCGCTTTCGCATTTCATATAAATACTGTAGCGGAATATAATCGGGTAGCACCCAGCCCAGGGTTCTACGTATCGTACATTGCAAGAGCCTTAGGCGTAACTACTGGCACCCTTACCGCTGTGGTTTATGGCGTAGGTGAGCTGATCTTGCTTGGTGCGGCAATATTTGGACCGGCTTTGTGGGATCAGGAAGTGATTCGTCTCCTGACAGGCTACACACCTGGCTGGTGGTTGCTACTCTTGATCCAAGGTGCCATTGGAGCTATAGTCGTAGCATTTGGTGTCGTATTTTCCGTCCGTGTTATAGCAACTTTGTTCGCTCTTGAGTTGTTAACAGTGGTCGGCGGAATAATTGCTATTCTGGTGACCCATTCCGCTTATATAGCAGTTAGTGCGCGAGCGTTTAATCCCGCTAACATTCACGATGGAGCCACTGGATTTGGTGTTGCCTTTGTGTTGTGTATCTTGATGTTTAGCGGATGCAGTGCATCGGCTCCAATGTCTGATGAGATGGAAAATCCGAGACACAATATTCCTATTGCAGTTTACTCTGCGCTTGCCATTGCAGGACTTATCTTTGTTGCTGCGGCCTGGGCGCAGGTTGTCGGTTTTGAGGGCAATGTGGGTCCGATGCTTAAGACAAATTTTCCGTTTATCACAGCAGCGGGTAATTCTGCTCACTGGTTGACATATCTTATTTATTTTTCAGGCATAACCAGTGGGCTAGGGGTGACTGTAGCAACTCTGAACGCGGCAAGTCGTTTGTACTTTAATATGAGTCGGGAGCGATTACTTCCCGCCGTAATGGGAGCGGTAGCACGGGTTCGAAAGACACCGTGGATAGCTATTGGGGTTGCTACTGGGTTAACTTTACTCACCATGGTTGTGTACACATTGATTGCCGGGGGCCTGAGTTACAATGGTGGATACACGGGATACGGTCAGATCGCGACCTTAGGGACGGACTTAGTAATCGTTGTCTACATATTGGCGAATGTTGGGTTACCATTTTTCTACCGGCGGCAGGCACCGGAATTGTTTTCGTGGTTAAGGCATGTGCTAGCCCCTTTGTTAGCCATAGTGTTGCTTGCCTATCCGTTCTGGGAGACCATCAAGCCGAACCAGGCTGGTGCTGTGGGTTGGTGGTGGCTCGTAGTTGTGGTACTGATTGGATTGGGAGTGGTGGCCGGACTTGTTGCGAAACGCAGGAAGTTGCCTGTCGGGGATTATGAGTCTTCGGAGGTCATGCCGGATAATGTCCATAGCTAGAATTGCTTGGCCGGCCTTAGTTGTTGCTGGTTAAGGCGGATTTGTGGCGCATTGGTGAACAATAGGGCTGCAAGCGACGTAGGTGCGTTTCCCTGACGATCTTGTCGAGTGCCCCCTAGAGGTATGAACAAAACCTGTGTATGGCCTCCGGATGAGCTTGGAGGAAAAAGTTTGAGGTGAGTGACCTGGTTGGGTGGGATTTCCTACTGAAATGTCAGTAAGAAAAAAACAACAATCAGAAGGGAAATCCCATCACCATGATAACCCCTGAGTTTTCGGACAAGCCCACCGTCGTCGTAACTGATGCCGTAACCGAGCTGTTGCGCGTGCATGCTCGGCACCTGATCGCTACTGCTCTCGAACTCGAGGTGACCCAAGTCCATGAAGAGCTCAAAAGCGCAGGTAGAGACGTTGTGCGCAATGGTTACCTGCCGGAGGGATCGGTCACGACCGCAGTCGGCGACGTCGAGGTTGAGATACCGAGAATCCGCTTTCGTGATTGAAACTACTCACAGCACGGCACACACTACTTCTTAACAGCAAGGAGACTGGTAGACATGGGGAAAGAGAGAAAGGTTCGAAGAAAGTTTGACCCGTATTTCAAAAATGGCGAGGGCATGCTTGTCGAGCTAGGGAATCGATCCGTCCAGCAGGTAGCCCAGGAGTTGGATAGTTCGAGAAGCGATGGCCCGAAGTCTCCCAGCGGCAGTGATCGCTCCGTCCCATCGCCGATCGATCGAGGTGATAATGTTGCGGTGCTGTGTGTAGCTTACGAGCGTCCTATATTCGGTAGGTTTTGCCGCACCCTGCTCCCACCGGCGGAACTGGGCGAGCTGGTGGGCAGAGATCCCTCGTGCTTTCAGAGCCTCGGATTTGGATGCGCGCAATTGGCCCAGCCGTTCGATAGCGCTCACCAGTGCAGCATTGGCCACCAGCCAAGTGCGAAGGGCACTCTCTCGTTGCACATGCAGTTCTCTAAGACGAGGGTTAGAGTTGCCGGTCATACCTACAGCGGCGAATAGGCGGAAAGTTGCCAAGCAGAGCCACATGGGCGAGCTTGCCGGCCTCAACCAAGCAACTCCCAGATCAGAAGGGTCTCGGTCCAGCTAACTCCTCTTCCAAGATGTCGTTGCCCATCTGACGCTCGAAGGCCTGCCGGATTAGACCCATCACGTAGGGAAGGTCGTCCAGATTAGACAGCCCTACCTCGCAGTCCCCGTTTCCTAACCGCCCGATGCTGGTCACGTCACGGGACATGCCCTTGGGATCATAGAGCTCCGGGAAAGGAATGTTCAGCGAGAGCAGCAGTCGAGCGGCCTGTGGGACAACGTCCACGAAGTTGGTCTCAGCCTTATATGCCACGTAGAGCTTTAGAAACTCCTCGGTGACACACGGATCCAGACCCAACACCTCCCTGCGAAGTGCCTCAAAGAGCGCCCGGCTGCTTTTGCCTTCTGCTAGGTGGACGTGATCCAAGATTGAATACGACGGCGTCGTCCTCTTCGATGGTGGCCTATACCTACTGACCACCTCTCTGTCAAGGTCTGGCGAACTCCAGACCTTGACAGCAATACTGGCGAGATCGTGCGCACGCTCGTCGATGGCATCCTCGTTCCACCGTTCAATAGATCCCAGTCCCTGGTTCAGTCTGAGTGGGCTCTCTTTGAAGCCGCCCTTCATGTCACGCTTCTCTGTGAACTGCCGATCGCTGTACTCACTGTTGTACCCCGTTAGTGTTAGATTTCCCAGGGTGTGGAGTTTCTGTTGGTGTACCCGTTCCCACTCGGGACCGAGTTCACTACGCCAGGCATCTGAGAGGTTGTCATTCTGGGGCATGATGTGCTCGATGGTGTACTCATCGACCGGCACGCGTTCCTTACGACCGAAGTTCTCGAGGCGGCGAAGCCAATAGCTACGGCGGGGATTGTTGTAGAGATCCCGGGTCATCAGCTCACGCTTGAACTCTTCATCTGATGGAAACCTGCGGTAAGACGGCAGGAGCATGAAGGCAGCCATCGCACTCTCGACATAGTGATTCTTGTCCAATTCTCTACTGAAGGTGGCGAAGGTTTTATTGAGTGAGTTGGTCGGTATCGCGCAGACGGCGCGGCGAAACACATACGACTCGACCATCCGGATGATGTCGACAAAGTCCGACTGGCTCAACCGATGGGAGGCGTAATCGTCGTACAGCTCCAATAGAAGCGGATAGGCGACGTCGACCTTGAGCTCTCGCAGATCCTGGAACGCCTCGGCTAAGGTGCGGTCGACCTCACGGCCCAGAGCCATGGCACAGTAGTAGCTCGCAAAGGATCGGATATCCGCAACAAGCTTATCTACCCCTTCCTCCTGGACAGGAGGGCGCCGGGAGTACGCTTTGAACGCTTCGTAGACGGCCCGGACGTTGGGAATCTCTCCCGTCTTGACGGTCAGATAGTCACGCATGAAGCGGTCGAAGTGGATACCATAGGCCTCCTGGCCAAAATTGAGTTCCATCGGTCGCCAGTGGTCCTCGTACAAGGCTGTCTGGTGACCTGGCTCCAACCCCATCAAGACATAATTGCGAATGAGGTCGGCCTGGCTCAGCTCTCGCCCGGTCGAGTTCATGCTCTCGAAGATCAGTTGCGGATTATCCTGCTCCCGATTGAGAGCGACGTCGACCAAGATCAGCTTGCTAAGACCATGGCATAGCACTGCGACATCCTTGAGCTTTTCGATCAAGCTGCTGAAGAGATCAAAATTATCCTTGATTCGCAGAGAATACTGATCTGGTAGTGCCTTTTGCCGTAGTAGGGCCTTTAAACTTTCCCGGTCTGTCTGGGTCAGCAGCAGCTTGTAGCCGCGCTCTCCCTCCTCGACATCGTTGTAAAGGTAATAATGACGAATCTTCTTCGCAGAGAAGCCGTCCACGGGCTCGGAATCGCCAACATGACGAGCTAACGCCTCCAGCAGAAGAGTGAGGGACGTTAGTCTCTGTTGTCCGTCGATAACAAGCAAAGGTGTCTGACTGGACACCTGATAGAGACCCTTCTCGATATAGACGACCGATCCAATAAAATGAGCCTTGATTGCATCGTCGCCGCCAGACCGCAGGATATCATCCCATAACTGTCGGCACTCGACGTCAGTCCAGCTGTAGGTGCGCTGATAAATGGGGATGGCAAACTGCGAGGACTTCTGCATGAATTGTAGAGCGCTTGTTTCGGTCGCTTTCATTTTGGATTCTCCTCTGGTTTGACTTTAAAGGTACACGCCCGATCAGATCATCCCTTGTCCGCCGGGCAGATTAGCGACAAGGCAAACGTCGACGAAGTGGGAATCGGGCCTTTGTACCCTGAAACTCGACTATCTCATTTCCAATAAGGGTCAACAATAAACACGCAGCATCTCCATCATTTCGTTCGCAAATGAAGTCAGACTTTGAGCAAATAGTAACCGCCGAATGCGCAGGGTCAGGTCGAGTGCGGTTTCTCAGCTGGACACACTTGGCCTCACGGATGACGACCTCAGCACCTGGATTACCGCTCGATTGCTCTCAATGTTTTGATAGTGGTTTTCTCATCAGTGCCAATCTGAACACTTCTCTCGCTCACATTCCCCGAGCTCTTAGCGAGCCTGGCAGCCTCTTTGATTGCTAAGTTGGCTCGCCTCCAGTGCCCGAGTTGCTCGATGCTACCGACGTTTGACTCCTTGCCAATGACTGTGTGACTCTCGACGTGCCAACGCTCCCGATATGCCGCGACGGTCGCGAAATGTGCCAACCAGACCTCACGGTGCACTGGATCGGTTGGTGTCTCTCCAAGCTGTTGGATCCATTCAGCATTCTTTGCCATGGCCCTCTCAACAAGCACACGAGCACGTTGCTCGATAGCCGCTTCGCGCTCGTGTAATGCCTGCTCTAAGTCTGGATCGCTTACTTTCATGGCCTTTGGGATGAGACCCGCAATGAGATTTGTCGCTCCCATCCGTCGGCTTCCATGCTTGTGCGTCCAACTCGTTACTCGGTTAGCCAACACCGCCGCTACGTCCTCAACATCATCGAGTTGGCGCGCTGTAGCGAGTACTGGGAAGTCACGCTCGATGTCGAGCCCGCGAGCTTCTGCGCCTCTTAGGGCTGCAAGCAACGGTCCATAAGCCGGACTCTGTCGAATGGCTACCAGGTGTTCATCCGTTAGTCCCGAGCGAGCAAGCAAGTCGTTCCACCGCTCCTCTTCGGCGATTCTTGCGATCGTCTCATACTCCCCATGGAGTCGGATGATCCCCTCTGCTTCCTCGTGTTCTTTCCGGATCATCTCATGGGCTCCCAGCTCTGATCCCTGATTGGCAAGACAGGTGATAAGGACTTGGCGAGCGGATTGTACTTCGGTCGTCCCCTCATGTGCAGTCGCGGGATCTGGGTCATAATGGGTATCGACATAGAGGAGGTTGGCCTCTCTCCCTCTCGTAGCTGCGACATAGAGAACCTCTCGTGGAGTTGTACTGGTGATCATCGCGTGGGCGGTATCGAGAGTTCGTCCCTGTGCACGATACGCTGTCGTGGCATAGGCCAACTCGACGTGTTGGGCCACATAGTCAGACGGCAATGTGACTTCGCCTCTTCCTCCAAGGCGCCTGATGGTCATAGTGCCGTCGTTACTGGTCGCCATAACCTGCCAACGATCACCGTTCTTCACCCACCCCTTGCCGGTTGTGAGTAGGCGATTGTTCTCTCGGGTTACGACCTCATCACCAACACCTGCAATAGTCCCATCGGCAAGGCTCAACCCCGACTCTGCTACCTCACCTGAGAGCACCCTGTCTGCTCTGGCTCGATTGTTCAACTCGGTAACCGTATCGGCGTCTCCTGCAAGCATGAGTGAGTCCTTGCCTGCTGTGACGTCGCTTCTCCAAGCCTGATAGAGTGCCTCGAGCAACTCCTCGCGCTCACCCTCTTTGATCCTTTGGTGCGTCTCATAGGCATCGATCGCCTCCTCGTTGCCAACCCGTAGCTCCATGCTCGCCGTTCTCTCCCAGGCATGGACAAAGCGGCGCACATCGCTCAAGGTTGCCACCATATCTCCTCGCTCTCGAACCAGGGATCCAAACATCCCACCGGCTGTAATGCTCGAGATCTGAGCCGGATCTCCGACCAGTAACACCTTGGCATTGGCCTCTCGGGCTGCACTGACGAGTTCATCTAGGGCAAAGGTTCCAATAAGAGAGGCCTCATCGATGATGACCAACTGACCGGGGTGAAAGCGCCATCGGGTGAGCAGCCCGTCTAGCCTTTCGATCTCTCTTTGATGAGCACTCCTTTGTTCTGAGTCACCTCCAGGGATCTGGGCAGCACTTGCCAGACGATCCCGTTCTGCCTGTCTCGTGGCGCTTTGTCGCCACTCATGGAGCCACTTAGCGGTGTTCTCGGTCTCGATACCAAGCTCATCGGCTAACACCTGGGCAGCCGTTGCCGATGGAGCTAGCCCAATAACACTCCCCGGTCCATGTTCTAGCTCCCAAGCAGTACGAAGGCCAGCCATCGTCGTCGTCTTACCGGTACCGGCGGGTCCAACGAGTAGATCAAGGCGACGAGTGGAGGTGGCGATCACCTCAACCGCCAGGGCCTGATCGGAGCTCATCGTAAAGTCTCTCCCTGCTAGCTTCACCTCAGTTACGGCTTTGACGGTGCCGACTTGGACAACAGGAGCATCGAGGGATCGTGAGGCCCGAAACAGATCTGCCTCGGCATCCAAGAGGGTTGCGGTTGTATAGAGATAGCGCTCCTTTGGTCGCATCCGAGAGGTACCGTCTGCTCTTTGAAACCGCTCTGGTAGGTGATAGAGCTCAGGTGAGCTGATCTGGATCGCCTCGCCCAGGGCGATCTCTGTCGTTCGCTCTGCAACCGCTACCCGGTCGTCGGGGCTGACAAAGCGTAACCCCTGGAGTTGGCGATGGACCTCGGCTAGGACGTTTGTGCGCCCAAAGGTGGCGTGACGCTCTGAGACCCCCTCGAGGGCCAAGCTCGCAACTTCTTGGAGCATCTCTTTACTGAGATCGCCGGCACGAAGTAGTGGCAACTCATTGCGATTCGCCAAGCTGGCAACGAAGGTAGTTGGGTCATCATCGAGGTAGCGGGCTGCTCGCTGACACCAGTCATTTGTCATCTCGGCGAGGCTTCGATGTACCTTGTCCTGGCGAGTCTCGAGGTTCGCCTGTTGGGCGAGGCGTACCGATTCGACCGCACTTGGGGTTCGTCCATGAGCGAGAGTGAATTGCTCTACGAGGTGTGCCTTGTGTTCTCTGACCGCCGCTACCCGCTGTGAGAACTCTTCCATGAGATCTATTGGCACTCCTATCATCTCAGACTTTGACATCCCACCTGGGGTCACTCTCTCTTCCCAACCAACCCCGAGGGCCTCGGTGAGAAGGTCAGACAATACCCCTTCGTGCATCACGCCGAGGGTCACGATGGACTTATAGAGTCCACTCCCATCGAGGGTTCGCCACTTGCCATCAGAGATCGACTTGGCTCTGTTCCAGACGATGACATGGTCGTGGAGCTGTGGATCACCAGCTCGGCTGTCATAGTGGGTAAAGCTTGCAGCACTAATGCCGGTGACGTCCTCTCGGAGGACACCGTTCTTACCAGAGCGCGAGTGAATCACTTCACGTTCTGCATAGGCAAGGACATAGTCGATGGCTCGTTGATGACAGCGATAGATAATTGCTTTGGTCTCCGGATCGGCTAAGGCCCAGGCGACAGAGACGGATTTAGAGGGTGAGAAGGTGAGATCGAAACCAGCTACTGGCTTGCCGATCTTCTTTTCTGCTTGGGCCTCTTCAGCCTTGATCGTTTCGATCGCCAAGGCTCGATCCTCCCCTGTGAGGGTCTCTGGTAACCTGGCAACTTTGGCCTTGATCCGATCGCTCATACTCACCCGTCGGATTCGTAACGCCTGTCCAACTGGATCACCAGTGAGGGGATCAGCAACGAGTCCAAGCATGTTCCACAGCTGGGATTCGGTGACCTCTGAGTCGTGCTCGATCCCCTTTCCCTCTCCGAGATCAGCCAGACCCCTACCCTTCCATCGACCCGGTGGGGTGCCAGACTCTGCGTAGTAACGGGTTAGTTCTGAGCTCTGATCTCCTCGGCCATCGCCAACGGCGATCGAGTCCATGAGGTACTTATAACCCTGGCCGAGGGAGAGCTTGCGAATGGTGAGCATGGGAGTGTTCCTTTGGTCAAGGGGTGCCGAGTACGCCCTTGTTGGAGGGGC
>NZ_JXUW01000045.1 GCF_000949255.1 Ferrimicrobium acidiphilum DSM 19497
ACGACTCGTTCACAGATCGTTCCTACCGTACGCCAGGCGACTCTGAGCAGTTTTGTCACCGTGGTCTTATCCATCTTGGCGCATGCCCAAGCTACCAAGTGCTCGAAGTCCCTCGTAAACCGCGACTCCCCAACTGGTCGGGCAAATGGTACTCCCTCAGTGATCACCCCGTGGGTTGGACACCGGAGTCGTCTCAGCTGGCACGAGAGCCACGTCTGGTGAATCCCGATGTCGAGGTGTCTCCATCGGGAGTCGAGCGTTCTCGTGTCATAACAGGACCGGGTCGTATAGGAGCACTTAGGGCATACCAACCGCGATCGGGTAAGCCTGAGCTTTACCAGCAGTTCGTGTGGACGAACTAAAACCTCGATGACGGTGACACTGCGAAGGCCCAGCATCTGCTTAACTAGAGAGGTAGCGCGCACGGTTCTGAACTCCTTTTTTGATGGGTTGCTAACACCAAATTTAGAGCTCAGAAACCGTGCGCGTTTCTTATGTGGCTACTTCAGCCTCAAATACCCCCACTGAACTGGGGCTATGGATCAGATCCAGGCCAAATCTATCCACATGAATGTCAATAGAGCCGTATTTAGGCACCCTGGTTCTGCTGGCGTTCGGGACCGGATCGGTGGCAGTGGCCGTTGTCGGCTTGACTATGTCTGGTCGGACCATCGTTATTTTTCAAGGCGCCGGCGGTTGGATGTTGATTGGCTGGGGTTGGGCAATTGCCGTGGTCATGGGGGTGTATGTAGCTGGTGGCATCTCAGGAGCGCACCTCAATCCGGCGGTTACATTCGCTCAAGCTATCAAGGGCAACCTACCATGGAAGAGGGTGGTTCCTTATTGGATAGCTCAGGTGCTTGGTGCGTTTAGCGGTGCGTTGATCGTCTATGCCGACTACTACAAGGCGATTGACCAGTACAACCTAGTCCATCATGTCGTCTCGCGTGGGTCGAGTGGTGGTTTGACCACCTTCTCGATCTTTGCCACCTTTTCGGCGTCGTATTTTCATGGTAGTTGGGTCGGTCCACTACTTGACCAGGTTATTGCTACCGCGTTCCTCATTCTCTTCATTCTTGCCATTAATGATGCAAAGAACATGGCGCCAATATCCAATCTGGGTCCTTTCATTGTGGGACTGGCAGTGCTGGCGATTGGGCTTTCGTTTGGCACCGGTTCAGGGTACGCGATCAATCCAGCGCGTGATTTTGGCCCGAGGTTGATGACCTGGCTTTTTGGTTGGGGAAAGAACGCCTTCCCCGGACCAGGGCAAGGTGGTTATTGGTGGATTCCAATTCTGGGACCACTGGTTGGCGCGGCGATTGCTGTCGGTATTTATAAGGTGTTTATTGAAATGACTCTCGATTATAGAGCTAAGCATGCTACCGAATTAGAAGGAACATCTGATGCAGGAAATGAAATAGTAGAAGGGATGGTCTCCAGTGACTAAGTACATACTTGCCCTAGATCAGGGCACGACATCATCAAGGGCAATTCTGTTTAACGATGCAGGTTTGCCGGTTGCGACTGGGCAGCAGGAGTTTCGTCAGATCTATCCGCAGCCTGGATGGGTTGAGCATGACCCAGAGGAGATCTGGCAATCGCAGTGGCAGGCGATTCAGAGCTGCATAAAGTCTTCTGGCGTGAGTGTGGACGACATCGCCGCAGTTGGGATTACCAATCAGCGGGAGACGACGGTGGTGTGGAATCGTCGTACCGGTCAGGCGGTCTACAACGCCATCGTTTGGCAGTGCCGTCGAACGGCAGGCATGTGCGACCGGTTGCGAGAGGCGGGCCACACAGATACTGTGCGCACCAAGACTGGACTCGTGATTGATGCCTACTTCTCAGGCACCAAGGTGGCATGGATTCTCGATAATGTCCCAGGTGCTCGAGATCTAGCCGAAAAGGGCGATCTCATCTTTGGAACCATCGATTCCTGGCTGATCAACAAGCTGACGCATCAAAAGCTACATGTGACCGACTATTCGAATGCCTCTCGTACCATGATCTACAACATTCGGGATCTCAATTGGGATGATGAGCTTCTAAAGATGTTAAATATTCCCCGATCTATGTGTCCAACCGTGGTTGACTCCTCCGGCGTTCTTGGCGAGGTAGATGAGAGTTGGCTTGGTCGATCGATCCCCATTGCGGGCATCGCTGGCGATCAGCAGGCTGCCCTCTTCGGGCAGGGTTGCTACACACCTGGATCGGCTAAGAACACCTATGGTACCGGCTCCTTTCTCTTGATGAATACCGGTAGCGAACCGGTTGCCTCGGAGCGCGGATTGGTAACCACGCTTGCTTGGGGGATAGACCATAAGGTTACATACGCGCTTGAGGGTTCGATCTTTATCACCGGAGCGGTCGTTCAGTGGCTCCGCGACGAACTCCAACTGATCAAGACGGCGGAGGAGACAGAGTCACTGGCACTCTCGGTCTCAGACACTGGTGGTGTGTACCTTGTTCCAGCTTTTGTGGGTTTGGGTGCCCCGTGGTGGGATAGCTACGCACGCGGGACCATCGTCGGATTGACTAGAGGATCGAATCGAGCCCACATCGCGAGGGCAGCTCTAGAGTCGATTGCCTATCAATCTCGTGATGTGCTTGAGGCGATGCGAAGCGATAGTCAACAGGCGGTTGACGTCTTGCGTGTTGATGGAGGAGCGATTAACAACAGCTTTCTTGCACAGTTCCAGGCCGATATCCTTGGTGTTCGTGTTGAGCGTCCGAAGGTCACTGAGACCACCGCCATGGGTGCGGCCTTCTTGTCAGGACTCGCCGTTGGAGTGTGGGAGGGGTTCGAACCTTTGACACAGGTATGGCAACGTGATGCTCTGTTTTATCCTTCGATGACCGCGTCGCATCGCGATGAGCTGGTGGCGGGTTGGAATCGTGCAGTCGGACGTTCGAAGAGTTGGATCGAGCAGTAGTTGATCATCGAAATCTAGTCTTAGTAGTGAGGTGTTTGCGATGAAGAAGATCATTGACGCGGTTGAGACGATAGTCGATCAGGCGCTTGATGGCATGGTGGTGGCTTACCCGGAGTATCTACAGCGAGTAGAGGGGACGTTGGTGCTCGCTCGGTCTAAGCCTAAAGAGACTGGTAAGGTCGGCCTTGTGTCTGGTGGAGGATCGGGACACGAACCTGCCCATGGAGGCTATGTCGGTTATGGGATGCTCGATGCGGCGGTGGCGGGAGAGGTATTTACCTCTCCTACCCCCGATCAGGTGTATGCGGGTATCAAAGCAGCCGATCGTGGTGCTGGTGTTTTGCTTGTGGTCAAGAACTATACCGGTGATGTGATGAACTTTGACATCGCTAGAGAGCTCGCCGACGCCGATGGCATCGCTACTGAAGTGGTTTTGGTAAATGATGATGTAGCAGTTCAGGATTCGCTCTACACGACTGGGCGTCGCGGGATAGCCGGGACCGTCTTTGTGCATAAGATTGCGGGTGCAGCTGCTGAGGAGGGAGCAGATCTCTCGTCTGTAAAGGTGATAGCTGACACGGTTGTCGCCAATCTTGCCTCGATGGGGTGCGCCTTGACTTCGTGCACGGTTCCCGCCAATGGAAAACCAACCTTCGAACTTGGCGCAAACGAGATGGAGATGGGTATTGGAATTCATGGCGAACCCGGGATCGAACGAGTGCCAATGATGAGTGCATCCGAGCTCACGGCATCGCTCTATCACCGTCTGGTTGCGGAACTCTCGCTTGGTGATGGCGAGCGGATTGCAGCAATGGTCAACTCCATGGGGGCAACTCCTGCTATTGAGCTGGCCATCATGTCCGGGCATCTTGCGAATCTGACCAAGAGTTCGAAGCTTTCCTTAGAGAAGGTGTTGATGGGGGAGTTTATGACCTCCCTCGAGATGGCGGGAGCCTCATTGACGCTGTTGCGTCTAGATCAGCAGAGGTCGACTCTGCTGAATGCCGCATGTGATACCCCGGCACTTAAAGTTGTGAAGCATTAGCATGGCTTCTATGGATCAGGTGGCATTTCGTCAGCTCTGGCGCCGTTTTGCTGAGTTGATTCATGAGAACAGGGAGGTCCTTAATGACCTTGACGCTGCGATTGGCGATGCAGACCATGGCTCGAACATGGACCGAGGCCTCGGTAAGGTGGTTGAGGCGTTCAATGCTAACTCAGAAGCCAGTCTGCACGCAGACGCGAAGCTGGTTGGGATGACACTAATGAGCACAGTTGGTGGTGCCTCAGGTGCGCTATGGGGTTCTGGAATGCTCAAGTTCTCCACAGTCCTCCCTGACGCAGCTGTTGTGGAGTGGTCTGGCTTCATCGACGCCCTTGACGCCTTTGTAGAGGCACTTTCGAAACGAGGTCAGGCGGTGGTCGGGGACAAGACCATGATGGACGTCTTTCTTCCTGCCATGACGGAGCTGCGCGATAGCGTCGACGTCCAGGAGGGCAGTGAGGAGATCGTCGTTGCACTTGCAGAGCATGCTAAGGGTTGGTCGGATGCGACTCGTGATTTAGTGGCCAGGCGAGGGCGGGCAGCCTACCTCGGCGAGCGTAGCATCGGCCACATCGACCCTGGCTCAGTCTCGGCTGCCCTCTGGTTCCAGGCACTCGCTGATACTGTCCGAGACCAAGTATCATGAACACAGCTCTCATTATCGTGTCTCACTCAAAGCTTCTCGCGCTTGGGGTCATAGAGCTAGTACACGCCTTGGCCGGGGATGATCTAGCGATGGTTGCTGTTGGTGGTGGAGACGAACAAGATTCGGGTGGGTTTGGCGTCAATGCGTCGATGGTACTTGAGGCCATGGCCGAACTCAGCAACGCAGACGAGATCGGAATGATTGGCGATGTTGGTTCGTCGTTTTTGGCGACGGGTGCGGCTATCGAACTCGAAGGACTCGGTGGGCGAGTGCGGATGATCGACTGCCCGATGGTCGAAGGGGCGATCGCCTGTGCAATGACGTTGTCTATGGGTGGATCTCTAGACGAGGCGATTGAGGCGGGACAACACGCCTGGGAGGTCCGCAAGCTTGGTGTCTGACCTGGGGGGTTCATCGTCCGGGTCTGGCCAGGACTCGAGTACAGAGGAGCTCCGTGGCTTTGGAGTCGGCACTCGATCGGTCTCCGGTCGCATCGTCCGAATCGGAAAGCAACCGCCGTTGATCGAGGGTCGAAACTCTGGGGAGGCCAGCGAAGGCAACGACTCAGCACAAGTGGACTCTGCCTTTGGGGATTCCGACTCGATTGAGTTCGAAGGTCGCGACGCACTCCGTTCGCGCCTAAGTGAGATGCTTGAAGTGGTTGGGATCGAACTTGAAACTCTCGGCCAGAATGCGCCGTCTGAGGTAGCGGACATTTTGGAGGCGCAAGCCATGATGGCGCAGGATCCGACTCTCGTGGACCGCTTGCTTGCGAACGTTGAGCCAGATCCGATGGTGGATGCCAAGTGCCAGCTTCAGCGAAGAAACTTGCGAGCTGCTTTCGAGAAGGTTGCGGCCGAGCTGCGATCGGTTGGAGGCTATATCGGGGAGCGAGCGGACGATATTGGTGAGATTGGCGCTCGGGTAGCTGATCATCTGTTTGGTAGCGCAGATTCGCAAGCCATTGACGAGCCCAACGTCAACTCGATATTGCTGTTTGATCAGTTAACTGCGGCGCAGGCCTCGACGCTTGAGCCCTCATCGATAATAGGGGTTATCGTAGCGACAGGTGGGCCATCGGGTCATGCGGCGCTGATACTGCGATCACTCGACATCCCGGCGGTCGTTGGATGTCCCAGGGCCTACGAGATACCCGACGGTGCCGTAGTACTCCTTGATCCTTTGCGAGGCTTGGTAAGGATTGGAGCCAACGGACGGGTGCCTACGTCTGCTCATCGACCCACAGTTGGTCATCGGAGTCCGAGATCCGTGCTGGCGACGAAGGCGGTACAGTTGCTCGCCAATGTAGGCTCGCTGGCCGATGCCCAAGAGGCGCGATCCCAAGGAGCGGAGGGAATCGGGCTGGTGCGTACGGAGTTTCTATTCGAGGGTAGGGAGCTAGAGCCGAGTGTTGATGAGCAGGTATCGACCTATCGCTCCTTGATAGAGCCCTTTTGTGAGACAGGACAACCGGTTACCGTGCGGACACTTGATGTCGGGTCTGACAAGCCGTTGCCATTTGTCAACCTGTCGCGTGAGGACAATCCTGCGCTGGGGGTGCGAGGAATTCGTTTGGTGAACCAGGTGCCGGGTCTTCTTGAACGACAGCTCGAGGCTCTCGCACGTACTCGTGCATTGGTGGGTGGAGTGGATCTTAGGGTTATGGCGCCGATGATTAGCTCAATCGGTGAGGTGAACTCGTTCGTAGAGATGGCCCGATCGGCGGGTCTTGGTTCTTTAGGGATCATGATCGAGGTGCCAGCGCTTGCTCTCGACTTCCGCCGAGTCGCTCCTCTGGTCGATTTCGCATCAATCGGCACCAATGACCTGATGCAGTATTTGATGGGGGTAGACCGCAACGCCTCGATGCTCGGCGAGTTGCTTGACCCCTGGAGTCCGGTCGCCTTGAGGCTGATTGGAGCCCTAGCACGAGAGGGTGCGCGAGCTAAGGTTGCCGTTTCGGTGTGCGGTGAGGCGGCGAGCGATCCTCTGCTCGCCATCGTCCTCGTGGGACTGGGGATCACCAGCCTGTCGATGACGCCAGTGGCGTTGGCCCAGGTTCGTGAAGTCCTGGATGCTGTCTCGATGACTCGGGCTCGCCGTCTTGCTCAACTAGCGATTCGCCAGCTCGATTCGACTGCAGCTCGCCATGTAGTGGGTGAGGCCATATAGTCGCTAGCTGATTAATTAAACCTCCAAGTGCTTTGTTGGATAAGTTGAAGGCTGCACGACTCCCACATGCTGAGCCTCACGAGTGGGTGGATGAGGATTGTTGAGTACCATCGGTGTCAACTTGGGAGTACCCCTGTTAGATATATGCTGGCTCCCTCGGGTCGGTCGATTGCCAACTGGTGGCCTGGTGATGAGCTTGTGTACCGATGGCTTCGATGGCTACAGTAGAGGTGTCGGGAGTGCTCTGTGCTGTTAGTCCACGGCCGGCGTTGGCTGAGTATTTGCGCTTGAGATTCAGAGTGATTTTGTTGGTGGATCGGTGATGGCGATGCATACAAATAGCGATAAGGAGGGTGACGATGGCGTCATCTGAGGTTGGATCGACCGCCGTTAACGTAGGATCCTCAATGCGGGAGCGGCCCACAGCAGTGTTGGTGCAAGGGCTCGTCAAGCGCTACGGTTCGCTCGAGGCGGTTCGAGGGATAGATTTTCAGGTGGCAGGAGGAGAGATCTTTGGCTTTCTTGGTCCGAACGGGGCAGGCAAGTCGACCACGATCAAGATTCTCTGCACCCTTGCTCAACCCACCGCCGGCAGTGCCGAGGTGGCTGGTTATGACGTGGTTGGTGCGCGAGAGTCGGTACGCCGCAACATTGGGTTGGTGTTTCAAGACCCTACTCTTGATTCATATTTGACGGCTGAACAGAACCTTCGTTTTCATGCTGAACTTTATGCAGTTCCAAAGCAGTTTGTCGACTCTCGTATGCGCCAAGTGCTTGAGATGGTCGGTCTTTGGGAACGCCGCACAAGCCTGGTGAGCACCTTCTCTGGAGGTATGCAGCGCAGGTTGGAGATCGCCCGCGGTCTTCTCCACGCACCGAAGGTGCTATTTCTCGATGAACCTACCGTTGGTCTAGATCCACAGACACGCGCCTCAATCTGGGAGTACATTATCGATCTCAAGCAGCGCGAAGATATCACGATCTTTCTGACGACTCACTACATGGACGAGGCGGAGAACTGTGATCGGATCGCCATAATTGATCATGGTCAGATCCAGGCAATCGACACACCGGAGGCTCTGAAGGCGAGCGTGGGTAAGGATCGCGTTCAGATCTCTACCGCTGACGATGACGCAGCTATAGCCGCTCTGGATGCGCAGTTTGGCCTCGATGCAGGGATGCACGACGGTTTGGTCACCTTCTCAGTCTCTTCTGGCGAGGAGTTTGTTCCTCGACTTTTTGCTGAGTTAGGTGTTCCAATCCGATCGGTTAGCGTGGCACGCCCCTCACTCGACGATGTCTTCATGTCCTACACCGGTAGAACGATTAGGGATACCGAAGCAACTGGGAGCGATGCGATGCGCGCACTGCGACAGCGCTTTCGAGGGAGGTAACAAGTATGGCTACATCAACATCAACCCCTCTTGGTGCGCCTGATGAGGCTGCTGCAATTCGAGTGGCGGTACCCTCCGGTGGACTGGGTCAGGACCTTCGGGCGATCAGCATCGTCTGGCGTCGAGAGTTAATTAGATTTTGGAGAGACAAGCTTCGAATGGTGACCTCACTCATTCAACCGATTCTGTTCCTCTTCGTCCTTGGAACTGGTCTGTCAACCTTGGCCAAACATGGGATGCCGCCAGGGGTAAACCTTCGTACCTTCCTATACCCTGGCGTGCTTGCGATGTCAGCGCTCTTTACAGCGCTCTTCTCTGCGGGTTCGATAGTGTGGGATCGGGAGTTTGGCTTCCTGCGAGAGATGTTGGTAGCGCCGGTTAGTCGCGGTTCGATTGTGCTCGGCAAGTGCCTTGGAGGTACCACGGTAGCGACGTTCCAAGGGGTTATCATCCTGATTTTGGCCGGGCTCGCGGGGATTCCATATCGTCCAACACTTATCCTTGCACTCATAGGAGAGCTGCTCCTGCTCTCATTTACCTTGACCGCCTTTGGTGTCATGATGGCTGCACGTATCCAGCAGTTCCAGGCGTTCATGGCTGTGACTCAGATGTTGGTGATGCCGCTCTTCTTCTTATCTGGAGCTCTCTATCCACTTGCCGGTTTGCCGACTTGGTTGACGGTGTTAACCAGGATTGATCCGCTCACCTATATTGTTGGGCCAATGCGCAGTGTTGTCTTCAACTCGATCAATATGACTCAGGCGGCTCGTCACTTCCTCAGCCCGGGAGTCACGTGGAATGGGTGGTTAGTTCCTGTCGCTCTGTCACTCGCGATTGTGGCCGTCATGGGTGCAGCCATGGCCTTCATTGCGATTCTAGAGTTTCGAAAGAGCGACTAGTTCTGGCTCGATCACTCGGAGGTCGTCGGAGTCATGGAGGCATCGCGGCCCTTTGACAGAATCTTGAGCGCATAACCAAAGTAGAGCAGGATGGCGGCCGCCATAACGGTTCCAAAAATCTCTCCACCTAAAGTGAGTACTATGACCCAGGCAGACGGGCGTGCGATTGGGTTTGTGGAGGCAAAGATGGTTATCGTTATAATGAAAACTATGCATCCGAGTATGAGCAGTGGGATCGAGGCGTACTGAAAGAGTTCAGCGACCTTCGGTGGGCTCCAACGGTCAAACATCGATTGAGCTGGCTGGAGATCGTCATCTCTACTCATTGTCGCATCAGCTTGTCGTCTCGCGTATTCGCGCGGTGTCTGTTCGTTAAACACATTGATGAGGAGATCTTTGGCCATCGTCTGTCGGGTTGATCGGTTTTCGAGGTCAATCTCGAGCAGAATTTCAGAGGCTAGTTCACCGATGGGTACGACCTTGAGTTTGTAGGGAAGCTGGGCGGAGGAGGCTCCGGTTCGCAGGCTGCGGCCCTCGACGCTGAGATCCTCTCGGTGAATGTTAATTGGTTCGGTAAAGCCGTAGACAACTTCGACAACTGCTTCGAAGATAGTCTCCGCCCGATCAGGTGCTGGAATGGTTGTCGTGATTGTCTCCATGGCCTCTGAGTTTACCACTGACCTGCTAAATGGCTACGATAGGTCGTTACTATCGAATTTTGATCCTATTGAATGCCATATAAACTATCCACATCTATCAGCAGTCGCGGACGGATTCGATAGTAGCGCTGGTATCGACTTTCTCAGATCTCTTGTATACTTTCGATCCCAAAGAATGCATCATGGAGAGTTTTGTTGTTTGAGAGCTCGGCAACAGGACCATTGAAACGCACGTAACCGCCTTCTAGCACCACGGCCGTTTGGGCGAACTTCAGGAACTCAACGTTTTGCTCCGCCACCAGCAACGTCATGCCATCGGAGTGAAGCGTGATAAGAGTCTCGACTACTTCGGATACGAACTTAGGAGAGAGCCCTGCGGAGGGCTCGTCCATGATCAGCAGTGATGGCTGAGCAATTACGCACTTTGCGATCCCAACCATCTTGCGTTGCCCTCCTGATAGGCTCCCGGCAGGCTCGTTTAGCCTGCCACCTAATTCAGGGAACAGTGCGAGCACTGTCTCAAGGCCCGCATCGAAGGACCTGTTCCGATTTGTCATTGCGCCAAGCTGTAGATTCTCTTTGACACTGAGTGATGGGAAAATACCCTGTTCGCTCATGAACGCCAGACCCTTGCGCGCTCTTTTGGCAGTGCTCGCCTTGGTCACATCGTCTCCAAAGAGCGAGACGGTGCCGCCGGAAGTGGGTAGTAGACCTACAATGGCGCGCAAAAGCGTTGACTTTCCTGCACCGTTGGCTCCAAGGATCACGATAGCCTGTCCTGGATCGACTTCCAGGGAGAGTTCTCGCACTACCGCCATGCCGGAGTACGCAATTGTAATGTCTTTCACCTCAAGAGCTAGAGCTGCCACCAAGAAACACCTTCTTCACCAGATCATCCTGGAGTGCAGCGGAAAGCGAGCCAGCAAAGATCTCCTTGCCCGCATTCAACACAAGAACCCTATCCGCCACCCGATCCAAAAACCCCAATAAATGCTCGACAACGACTACCGACCGATCGCGAGCTATTTTACGCAAAAGCTGTGTGACCCCCTCTAACTCCGCAGGCATCAATCCAGCGGCGAGTTCATCTACAAAGAGCACACGAGGGGACATCACCAGTGCGCGTCCCAGATCGAGCATCTTCTTATGCGTAGAATTCAAGCTGCTAGCTGGCTTTCCCATCGACTCACTCAGCCCTACAAGCTCCGCTACTTCGGCGACGCCAAGCGTGACTCGCGAAGCATGGTTGCGCGCAATCTCTAAATTCTCAAAAACCGTCAGATCTAAAAATGGCCGCGGGATCTGGAATGTTCTGTTGATGCCTATGCGTGCCAACTTATCTGCACGCAGGCCCGTCACGTCTTTGCCATCAAGCATCACCGATCCACCAGTAGGCTCGTAAAGTCCACAGATCGTGTTGATGATGGTCGTCTTGCCCGATCCGTTCGGACCTACAAGCCCAAGTACCTCCCCGTTGGCCAGAGAGAAGGAGACGCCATCAACGGCACGCAAGCCACCGAAAGACTGGGCGAGGTTATGGACTTCAATGACATTTTCGCTCATCTTGCATTCCCCGTGGTGAATCGACGTGAAACGCTCTTACCTATTCCCACCAATCCGCGAGGAAGGAACAATACCAAGAGAATGATGATGAATCCGTAGATCAACTCAAAATACTGGGGGTTGGATATACCAATGATTGAGTAGACACCGTAGAGTAGGACAGCTCCCAGTGTCGGTCCCCACAATGAACCCGTACCGCCAAAGAGTGCGAAGACAATAGCAAAAACGGAAACCGCCGGATTAAATACTGTAGTCGGATAGAAGAGAGATGTTGCCCAGGCAAAGAGCGCACCCGCCATGCCTGCAAGTCCAGCCGCGATCAGCCAGGCGATAGAGCGCTGCTTGACGACGTTCACTCCTGCCATAGCGGCCGAATATGCGTCCTCACGAATAGCAAGCAATGACATTCCAAACTTGGAGTGTCGTATGTAGAAGACAATAACAAGCGCTATACCCACCAACACAACTGCCGAGACATAGAACTGGCCAGAGGAGTAGGCGCTCGCTATGTTCGTGGGAAGGGCACCATTTGTAACCGACGCCAGCGACGGATTCGAAATGATATCACCCAATGCTAAGGCTCCAGCTAATGTCGCGATTGCAAAATACGCGCCCTTGAGACGGAAAAGGGGCATGAAGATCGCCGCGACGACCACCCCACCTACACCGCCGATCACAACAGCAAGAATCGCTGGAATCTGGAAGTGCTGGATGGTAAGAGCTCCGGCGTATGCACCGGCTCCAAAGAAACCAAAATACCCAAAGGGAAGATACCCTGTAAAGCCATAGGATATATTGATACCTTGCGCGAGCACCAAATACACCATCATGTAGACCAACAACAATTCATTGCCATAAAATTGGACGGCTAATGAGAAGGCGAGCAACGGGAGGACGATCCCGGCTAGGTCGACCATCCGCTTTCGGTCACGCAACGTTGCTGTTAGGGTATTGCCAAATGATCTCCGAGACGGGCTACTTTCCCCTCGAACCGTTACGACGTCAGACAACTCGAGTCCTCCTGCCCAGTAACCCCTGCGGGCGTATCAACATCGTACCAAGGACAAGGACATACGGCACCAGATCAGACCAAGAGGGTAAGTACACCTGTGCCAATTGATAGAAGACACCAAATAAGAGACCCGCGAGAACTGTCCCCATAGGATTCCCCAAGCTGCCAAAAACGATTATTGCAAATGCAATTACGGTGAGACCTACTCCTTCAGAGGCCTGCACGCCGCTGAACACAAAGATTGCCATCACGCCACTCACTGCTGCCAGGGCAAGTCCAACCCCAAACGTTATGGCGGAGACTCGAGTGGCATCGATGCCAACCGAGGCTGCTTCATCGGTATCAGCCATCACTGCTCTCGTCTGACGGCCCAGCTTGGTACGGTACAGGTATAGGAAGAAGAGTAATAGAATCGGTATCGCCACTCCAGCCGCGATAAACCAATCCGACTGATAGCTCTGACCAAACAAGTGAATCGGAGCCGATGGTAGAGAATTAGACGGCATAGTACGTTGATTATTACCGAAACCGAGCGCAGCCAACGCCTCGGTCACCTGTGAAACACCGAAGAATAGGACCAGCGATAGTGTCTCAAAATCCTTTGCCGACTTCAATCGTGGAATCAATACGTAATAGAGAAGAAACCCCAAAGCGACCGAAAAGGGAATCACAATGATCACCGAGACGATCGGATTGACATGGAAGCTGTAGTAGAGTTCCCATGCAGCGAACCCCCCAAGCATAATGATGTCTCCATGTGCCAGATTAATAATCCTCTGGACGCCGAAAACCAAATTGAGCCCCATCGCCATCAAGGCGTAGAAAAGCCCTAAAAGAATTCCGCCGATAACGGAATACTCGAAAAGCATCCCTCTCCGATCTACTTTTTGGTGGAGGCGCGACCGCCTCCACCAGGCAACATTATCTACTCAATTGGCTACGGAGCCGGATAGACAGCCGAGGCGTCCGCCGCTGCTGCAGGATATACCACTTTCAAGCTTACCGACGTGGAGGTAGGCAAGATCTGCCCTACTGGCAGGAGTTCGCCAACCTGCGCTCCCTCTGAGTTGATCTTGAAGTTCCCGTCCACGGTGTTGAGCGAGCCAGACACCTTTGTCAACGCGTTCCGCAAAGCCAGCTGTGAGAGCGAGGTGGCATTCTTCAATGCAGCCTGAACCACAAGACCAGCATTGTATCCTAAGAGCCCAGGCGCGTTACTCGCCGAAGGATAGTAGGTGTGGATATCCGCCAGCAGCGCCTTACTCGTTAAACCTTCCGAAACGGAAGTGTAGTTGTGCGAGTAGTTGGTTGCATACGTGTAGGTGTACTGAAGCCCACTCTTGCCGAGCTGACTCTTGAAGAGTGAGAACAGCTGTCCTGGGAAGACGGTGAAAGTCATGGGGAACTTGATGCCAGAGGACTGTAGCTGCCCCAGGAAAGCGGTGTCGTTGGGTTGGAAACCAAACTCAAGCACCGCACCTGGGTTCGTTGCCTTCATCGAGTTGATGATCGTCCCGTAGCTCGTCGTAGAGGTAGGTACGGCCTGGTAGTACGATACCCTCACGCCCTCAGCTGTAAGTTTGCTCTTTAATGTTTCCGCTTGCGACTGATCAAAGTCGTTTGAATCGTAAACGATCGCAACGTTTTTGATCTTCTTCGCGCCGATGAACTGTGCAAGCGGTGTCGGCCAGATCGAAGACTCTGGCAGGCTAGTTAACACGATATAGGGGTTGTTGGGTGTAAAGAACGGAATTCCAGTACCACTAGGATCGAACACCAATTGCTTGTGGGCCTGACCGACCGCCACTGCGGGAGCGGTCAGCACCGATCCAAAGTCGGACACGAAAATATTGACTTTGTTCTGGGTAATTAGCTGGTTGTAAAGAACCGAGGCGGTGGCCGCACTTGACTGATCATTATAGGCAATCAACTTCAATGGGATTCGCTTATGATACGCGCCCACATAGACGCCACCCTTTTTGTTCTCGAGCTTTATCCAAAGTTTGAGTCCATCGAATTCAGGCATGGAAGCCGTTGCATATGCACCGGTGGCGGCATATGTGGTGCCGATTGTGATATCGGCTGGTGCCTTTGATGTTGATGTTGATGTTGATGTTGATGACGATCCACAGGCCGCCGCCAACAACGACATCGCCGCCAACGACATCGATACTGCAACGGTCTTAGAATGAGACAGCTTCATGTTTTCCCCCAGAATGTTCTGCTAACCTAGACTGTTGGTTAGCAATCGCTTATTCTATAGTGCAATCAGACCACGTTGCGTTGTTGATGGTTGATTTAGCGGTCGTTTCATTAAATGTTCATGAAGTATCGCGATGCAGACTTGCCGGTCCGGGTGTCGGGCGCCTCCTCGCGAAGCCTTTCGGAGCTAGCCATATTGATGTTGTTGCACCGGGTTGTGTGTTCTCACTTGGTTAACGAGGCTGTGGATTTGTCGTCACGGTAAGTCCGGATGCATAGGTACGAAGTGTCTATTCAGGCAGCGTTTTCCTCGTTATACTGATTCGGGATAACTCTATTAATTAGGCACTATCAGTGCATATCTATCAGTGTTTTCGCTCAGCCCTGATTCTGCAATCGCTAGCTAGGAACTGCGTCGCCGATGGGTATTAGGTCGGGAAATAGTCGGCCAAGGCGGGGTGGGCAGCGGTAGGGTCAGTGTGTCTAACGAAGGATCACGTGTCACTCTGACCTTCGATCAAATTTCGTTGGCGACCCGACCTCATCCTTTCGTTGGCCCCGTCTCCTTGGCATGGACTAGCTTTTGAGTTCAGCGACATTAGCGTTGTGCGTGATCTGATCCCAAATTGCATTGGCCGCTGGTCTCTTCCCAAGACTCTCGCACCAGCTAGAGATGGGTGGTTGGGAGGAGAGAGAGAGTTAGCGAACCAAACTCTTGGCGGTCATCGAACGGACTGTGGATCTCGCAAGATTAAGCGCTGATTCCGGTGAGACCCCTCAGTCGTAGAATGCAAGGAGGTGCGTTGCCATTGCTCACCAAATGGGACACTGAACCCCCGCTTACCTATGCAGCTTGTAGCGTAGCGGTTTGTTCGAACGCAAGTCGGCGATAAATAGTCGATGCTCGAATGTCTACGCTTCCGGTTGTACCACTCAGATCCTATCAACGATTGCGGAACTTGGGCCCTCTCGTGTACTAAAGTCGGTTCGGTAGATGAGTTCCTTCTTTAATGATGCCCACAATGATTCAGCCATGGAGTTGTCAAAACTATCCCCGACAGTTCCCATCGATTGGGCCATGCCTGAGATCCTCAACATCTGCCTGAAGTCGTCACTGGTGTATTGGGAGCCATGATCACTGTGGAAGATGGTCATCGGCAACAGTGCTCTGCCTCGAGTGGCTTTGGCCTGGTTACGGGCATCAATGAACAGTTGGGTATCCATAGTGTCGCCCATCTTGTAACCGAGAATCCTCCTTGAACAGGCATCCATGATGCATACCAGGTAGAGCCAGCCTTCCTTGGTTCCGATGTAGGTCAAATCACCGACCCAGAGCTTGTCAATCGCATCAACGGAGAAGTTCCGTTTCACCAGGTCATCGCTCTTCCTAGCATGGCGATCAGGCCTCGTCGTGATGGTCTTGGCTCTACCGCTAGCCCCTTGGATGCCGAGCTCATCCATGACGCGGCCCACCGTGGCCACTGAGACCTAGATTCCACGGCTCTGTGAGCTCACGTGTGAGCCTTTCAAGCTCCGTAGATGCCTCTATTGGCCTCAAAGGTTTCCAGGACGCGCTCTTTGAGCGTTTCACGGGCACGACACGCAGCCTGGTAGATCTGGCGCCCCTTAAGTGTTCCAACGCTAGGGCTCCTCTGGTATCCCAGTCTTTAATTTTGAGCCAAGTTTTCAAGCAGCGGCTTTGAGTTTTGCATGTTCGAGATAGTTGCCGACATAGTTCTCTATCGTGTTGAGTGCGCGCTGTAACCCGATAGGAGCAGGTTGCTGGTTGGCTGCGAGAAGGGGTGGCAGAACGCGGTGGCCTAGCTTGGTATAGGTGATGGCAAAGCGGATTCCCTCTGGCGTAAGCGTATAGCTGTTGGTATGGGGAATCCTTGTAATGAGACCTTTGAGGCGCAGCTTACGCAGGTCATAGGTCATCTGCGCGGCGCTATAGGGACCACCAAGCAGCTGGGACACCGAGGCACGAAGGCTCTTGTTGGTGAAGCCGATGACGGTATTTAGCGCCACGCAGAGCGCACCGGCCAGGGCCATGACGCGTTTATCCCCGAAGCGTATCGCTCCGGTTCGTCTGCCCTCCTCTAGCGAGGGCTGTGAGATCCGCTCCCATAGAGCAGTCTCGATGGCACAGCCCTGACCGGCACGTTGGATGTCAAGTAGTCGACGATTGGCGGCTCGAGCCTTGTCGATCAACTCGGCGAGGTTGCGGAGGCGACGTTGCACACCAAGATCGGTGGGGCTATTGACCACCGTCTCAATACGGAGTGCACGACCCTCCTTGAGGTATTCCTTGATACGAGAGTGTTTGTAGAACGCGTTGATGGTGACATCGGTTCCCCGTGTTACGATCCTGGTTGCGAACTCAGCGTTGGTGTTCTTACGGATCTGGCGAGCAAAGATTAGCTTGACTTCATCTGGGCGGCCGATGTCGATGTTATCGGCCACGGTTGATTCGAAGAAGGCCCGGGCTCGACGAGGTGCATCAAAGACGATAGTGCGAGAGACCTCGATCTGACGCATTGACAACTCCCACCAGAAACCGGCCAAACGGTCTCTATCGTCGAGTGGGATTGGGATGACCTGCATCCAACGGTGGAAGAACTCCTCGATCTGGTTTGGACCAAGACGGTTACAGAGAGCTTGAAGAGCTACAGAGTCCTCACAGGAGGCGAACCCATTGGCTAACTCCGTGAATCCGATACCTGCTTTGAGCGCTTGACGTTTCGCCCATTCGTGTCCGTTGACCCAGACCTTTCCCGGATAGGGGAAGTACGAGCAGATCTTGATGAACCCGGCTCCGAAGTCGGCATCCATGAGATAGAAGTAGTAAGCGGTGACTCGTCGATCAGCCTTTGCGAAGGTGAATGACGGAGCACCCCCGAGACGAGTCCTTCCTCTTGGTTGCGCTAAAGACTGATTGAAACTCCTGGGCTACTCCGATTGCTACTATTCCAGGTTCAGTTGCAGCCTTGAGGTAGGGCTCCATGACCTCGATGTGGCGCTCA